>CALDKO010000034.1 GCA_937898165.1 uncultured bacterium
GAGTTCAGACGTGTGCTCTTCCGATCTATATTTGAAATCGGAACTGTATTTGCAAAATCTGGTGAAGAATTTCATGTTGCATATGCTGACAAGAAGGGAATTAGTGAAATGACGCTGGATGAACATATTTCAAAAAATAATCTTGAAATTTCAAGTGATTCATATGACACTCCAGAAGTCACATCAAACCTGCAAAACTTCGTAATGTGGTCTGAATATCCATACATTGCGCGCGATATTGCAGTTTGGGTTCCTGAAAATATTTCAGCTGACACTGTACAGGATTTAATTCGAAATAATACAAACGAATTATTAATGAAAGGTCCACGATTGTTTGATACGTTTACAAAGGACGGAAAAACGTCATATGCATTCCGTATGGTATTCCAATCAAATACACGAACGTTGGTGGAACAGGAAATTACAGACATTATGAATGCAATCACAACCAATCTTCAGGCTAAAGGTTGGGAGGTGAGATAAAAATTTGCGTAATGCATTTTTTTATTGCTTAATATTTTTACTACTTGCATAATAATTTCTTTATGATACCTTAATAAGACCAGAGAGATACGAAATGCTCTTCTAAGCAAAAAGTTACGCGAAGTAACCCTTAGCTCAAGAAACAAAGTATCCGAACTCTCAACTGGTAAACTCCGCTAACGACCTAAAAATCAATAGCGATCAAGTTCCATCCATCGATTTTCGTACGAAGACATCGAATTGCTTGCAATTCTTTATATCTTCTACGAAAGTCCCGGATTGGAACTTTTTTATTTACCCAGTTTTAAATTTAAAAACAGAAAAATGCACTTTTATAAAAGTACATTTATTTTTCAACTAAACAGATTTATATTCTAAATCGAATATTTTACCTAATCTTTTTTCTAATCCTTCATTTAATTTTCTAATCATCCCAGGATTTCCTTTTTCACAGAAAAATTCTGAGTGAAACTTGGTTGAAGATCCTCCAAGATCGCCAGAGCCACCGAATTCGAGATGTTTTTCAAGATTTTTTGACTTAACTTTTTGCTTAAGCGTTTCCACGGTAGACTCCAAAATTACAGAGATTGAATCAAATTGATTTATTTCTATAATACCTTTCAATTGAAATGAGCTACTTCCACCGTATTCGCCCCAACTGCTTACGTAATAACCAAAAATAAAATATATTTTTTTCATAACTACATTTTTTACATAAAATACTTATTTTCTTATGAATGTCAAATTTGTAAATAATACATAAATATTCCTATTTTGCGAGACGAATTTTCTTGCATTTTTTAAAAAAATCTGTATAGTATCCATATTATGACAACCGTATCAGCAACCATTCGAAATAAGTCTGAAAACGCAGGAGCAATCCGTGCAGCAGGCAACATTCCAGCCGTAATCTACGGATCAGGAATTAGTGAACCAATCCATGTATCAGTAGAACGCGAAGCTTTCAAAAAAGCTTGGAAAATGGCGGGTGGATCATCAGCAGTAGCAGTTTCAGTTGATGGAAAAAATTATGATGTTATCATCCATGATTTCCAAATTGATCCTTCTACTGATTTAGTTATCCATGCAGACTTCTTTGCGCTTGATAAAGCTAAAAAAGTAACAGTGGGTGTTGAACTCGAATTCGTTGGAGTTTCAGCAGCGCTTAAATCTGGAACAGGTACACTTGAAAAAATGATGCATGAAATTGAAGTTGAAGGTCTTCCAAAAGATTTACCAAAATCAATCGAAGTAGATATATCATCACTTGAAAATGTTCATGATCAAATCCATATTAAAGATTTGAAAATGCCATCAGGCGTAGAAGTTAAACATGATGCAGAAGAAGTAGTTGCTGTTATCACAGGACTCCAAGAAGAAGTTGAATCTCCAGTTGAAATTGACCTTTCAGCTATCGAAGTTGAGAAAAAAGGAAAGAAAGAAGAAGAAACAGAAGAATAATTTTAGAAAAACCACTGATTATCAGTGGTTTTTTGTTTCCTGTAAGATACCTACTAGGTAAACCGTCTACTCTTTGATATAATAAATGATATGAAAACAGGTTTCAAAAAGTTATTTACATGTTTATGCCTAGTTGCAATCCTCGGAACACCGATGGTTTCTTTTGCGCAAGTTTCTGATGCAGAGCGTGCACAACTAGAAAAAGAACTAGCTCAATTACAAGATGAAATTGCACAAAAACAAAAAGAACTGGATGCTCAAAAGAAAAATTCAGCATCCTTGACCAACGATGTTTCTCTTTTAACTTCACAAATCAACAAAGCAAAACTTGAAATTGTTGCAAAAAACAAAGTACTGCAACAAATTGGTGGTCAAATTAATCAAAAAGATAAAACCATCCAAACATTGGATACAAAACGTAGCCGCCAAGAGGAATCTCTGTCACAAATTTTACGAAAAAAATATCAGATGGATAATTCAACCCTTGCTGAAATACTACTATCAAAACAAACATTATCTGGATTTTTAGGAGAAGTAGACAATTTACAAGCAATTAATGAAGGTATTCAGACTTCTTTTGGTATTATCAAAAAAACAAAAGAACTAACGGCAGCAGAGAAAGAAGCATTGGAACAGAAAAAAAACCAAGAAAACGATGTTAAGTATCAATTAGAAAACCAGAAAAAAAATGTAGAGACAACTCAGGCAGAAAAAAATAGAATGCTTTCAATCAGTAAGGGTCAAGAAAAAAATTATGAAGCAGTAATCAAAGATCGTCAGGCACGTGCTGCACAAATTCGATCACGACTATTCGAATTACGTGGACAAAAAGGAATTGCGTTCGGTGATGCATATAAATATGCTGTTGAAGCAAGCCGCGCGACAGGTGTCCGGCCAGCATTTGTGCTCGCAATAATGACACAAGAATCAAGTTTGGGTAAAAATGTTGGTCAGTGTAATATTGGAGGAAGTTCAAAAACATGGCAACAATCGATGCCTGGACCAGCAGATATTGCTGCTGGAAAATCTCGCCGTGATGATGAATCTGCATTCTTACGAATCACTAAAAAACTTGGATTGAATCCTGACACTACGCCAGTATCCTGCCCATTAGCCAGTGGTGGTTGGGGAGGAGCAATGGGACCATCTCAATTCATCCCAACAACATGGGAAGGTTTGGAAAGTAGTATTATGAAAGCTGCAAATTCAAGCACTGCAAATCCCTGGAATCCAGAACATGCAGTAATTGCGACTTCAATTTATGTAGGACGATTAGGTGCCAAAGCTCAAACTTATACTGCAGAACGAAATGCAGCCTGTAGTTATTATTCAGGACGTGCATGTAGTGGCTCAAACGAATTCTACGGTAATTCCGTTATGAACATTGCAGCTAAGCTTCAGAAAGATATCGATTTCTTGAAGGATAACTAAGTATACCTATAGACATTAAAACCCTCTCACCAGAGAGGGTTTTTCTTGCATATTTATAAAAATATGCTACTATAAGTGAATTATGAAAAAAGACATTCATGCTAAAAATTACCGACCTGTAGTATTCGTTGATGCAACTAATGGATCAATGTTTTTAACTGGTTCTACTATTGCAACTACTGAAACAGTAATGTTCGAAGGTAAAGAATACCCAAAATATACTGTTGAAACATCTAGTACTTCACATCCTTTTTACACAGGACAAGAAAAAGCATTAGATACTGCTGGACGCGCTGAGAAGTTCAAAAGTCGCGCTTCAAAAGCTGGTAAAAAATAGTTACGATAATAAAAAGTCATTACGAGCATATCGGGTGGCTTTTTATTATGTAAACCAAAATTATAATTTATGCTAGAATAATTGTAATTTCTCAAATTCTGCGTAGAGCAAGCTACCTCACGCCTTCGGCTCCGGCAGGTACTCGAATTCTCGAAATTAAATTATTCTCCAAAAAAACTCATGAACATCGACGAATTAAAACAAAATCCACGAACACAATATCACGCCCAGGAATTGGAGCGACTTTTACGTGAAGAAACGGAATCACGTGAATTGGCTGAATCAGATCCATCACTTGCAGAAATGGCAGCTGAAGATCTGAAAAAAATCGCAGAGACTCGGGAAATGATTGAAACACAAATACAAGAAATTTTAGATAAAGAAAAAGAAGAAGAGGAATTTCCAAATGAAATTGTTCTGGAAGTTCGTGCTGGAGCAGGAGGTGATGAAGCTGCAATCTTTGCATACAACCTGGCGGAAATGTACGAACGATATACGGAAAAAATGGGATGGTCATGGAAAACAATTGATAAATCAGAAAATGATCTGGGTGGGTATAAAGACGCATCTTTTGAAATTCGAGGACAAGATTGTTACAAATTATTGCAATACGAAACAGGAGCACATCGTGTACAGCGAATTCCTGCTACTGAAAAACAGGGACGAATCCACACATCAACTGCAACTGTTGCAATCATGCCCGTTCGTAAAAAAATTACTATTGAACTTGACCCAGGGGATTTGGAATTTGAAATGTCACGAGCAGGTGGGGCAGGTGGACAGAACGTGAACAAGGTAGAATCAGCGGTTCGTGTAATTCATAAACCAACTGGTGTATCATTCCGATCAACCGTAGAACGCAGTCAATTAGCAAACAAAGAACGCGTACTTAATTTACTCCGAGCAAAACTACAACAACTGCATGATGAAGCAGAAGCTGCAAAACATTCTGAAAATCGCAAAAAACAAGTAGGGTCTGGAGATCGATCTGAAAAAATTAGAACCTATAACTATCCTCAGGATCGCGTAACTGATCACAGAATCAAGCAAAACTTCTCAAATATTCCAGGAATTATGGCAGGTAATATTGATAAAATTTTACAAGCCCTAGCAGATGCAGAGAGTTTCGAGGACGGAGAATAAAAAACACTGATATTATTCAGTGTTTTTTTGATATACAGAATAACGCATTATTCCAAACTGGTCTTTTTCTGAAATAATACCTGGTAATATTTTTTGAATTTCTCCCACTTGTTCCGGCTCATGTTCTATGTAGACCATGCCGCCAGGCCTCAGAAATTGGGGTGCCTTGGTTAGTATTTCATTAATCAGTTCCATACCGCCATTACCACCAAATAATGCGAGTTCTGGCTCATATTCTAATACACCTTCACCCATTCGATTTGATAATGTAGGGTCGATATACGGCGGATTGGTTAGAATCATATCATATTGTCCTATAACATTTTCAAATAAACTTCCACCAAAAATTCGTGTACGTTTTTCATCAACTCCATTTTCTCGGATATTCTTTAAAATGGTCGCATGGTGTCGTTCATCAATCTCAACAAAATCAACTACACTGCCTGGTATCGCTTTTAATACGGCAACACCAATACATCCTGAACCTGCACATAGATCCAATACTTTAGGATTTTCTTTCTTTTTAATTTCATCAATAGCAAGCTGTACCCAATATTCTGTTTCCGGGCGAGGAATCAGCGGATACGAATCTACATAAATTTTTGTTCCACAAAAAGGCTGCCAACCAATAACATAGGCCAGCGGTTCACCTGAATCTAATCGTTTCAGATCATCTTCAAATTCTGGTATTTTAACTCCATTATATTTTTCATTCAATAACCACTGTTGTTCCTGGTTCATAACCCTGTTGTAGCAAATACTGGTTCATTTGTAAAATAAAAAAACTGCATGTGTACATGCAGTTTTTATAACGATTAAATAATTTTTGAAATGAGTCCCCATTTTAATGCTTGATCAACATTGGAATATACATCATTTGATTTTTCCTTTTTGAATTTTTTTTCAGTCATTTTTGTCTCTTTCAAGAAAATCTTTAAATTTATATCTTCCAGATCGGCTAAAAATTTCATTTTTTCTTGTATTTCCAGTAATCCATAACTACCGTTCATCTGTGACCTGGTAGGGTGAATTAAAAAATGAGTAGATTTTGTAGCAATTCTCAATTCAGGTTCAGATGCCAACAATATTGTTGTTCCTCCTGAGTAACATCTACCGGATACAATAGTAATTAATTTAGGACGATAAATTCTGATTGTTTCAAAATATGAAATAGCCTGGGTTGTGACACCTCCATTAGTTGAAGAATGCAACACAATGTATTCGTTTGGATCTTGCTGATAGAATTTTAATATTTTTTCTAAAAGAGCATCAATGGTACTTTCGTCTATATCTTTTGATAGGCGAATAGTTCTTTCCAGCACATTGGGACTGTTAATAATTTTTAATAGTTCTTTCTTTTTCATCTTATTTTATTTATTTATAATGTAATTTATTTCCTATACTATATCATAATAATGCAAAATGTCAATTTATTCTTATAAAGAAAAACCACTTAATGTAATCAAGTGGTTTTTAATATTTTTGAAAATTTCCGTCCATATTTTTTAACAAATGGCCAAGCTCGAGATGAGCCATAATCATACAATGCAACAGAGCCATCAGCTCGTAGGGTAAAATTCCCATCTTCCCAAGCATGAGTATCAAAATTATGTAATTCCTTTCTATCTTCAACTAATAAGCAGATTTTATGATACAAACCTATAGAAAAATTGTTGATAGGAGTTACAATCGGCTGTACGTTTACAAAACCAAGTAACGAAAAATAAGTTCGAATTAATAAGGGGTTTTCTGAATCTTCCAGGAAATATTTATATTCGTTTCGATTTGCCATTATTCCTCTGAATAGACAATAATTAACGCAGCGAAGACCACTTCTCTCATAATGACCTTTTAGTACCCATTTAATATTCCATTGTAAATCTTTTTCGATCTCTTCTTCTTTTAAAAAAGAAAATCTTATCTGAAGATAAGCAATTTTCAATAAACTTCTCAATGCTATAAATAAGTCGAAGCGGGGGAATTTAAGAGCAACACCTAACGGAAATAAAAGAATAACATTCCTTGTATTTCCTCTGTGAAATTCAAGAATTTTCATAGTTATTATTTTATTTGTTAAATAATTTATTTTATGTTATGATAACTCATATTAAACAATATGTCAAATAACCTTGGAAAACTATACATTGTTGCAACACCGATTGGAAACTTATCCGACATGACATTTCGTGCGGTTGAAATTTTAAAATCTGTGGATTGTATTTTATGTGAAGACACGCGTATGACTAAAAAATTACTGGACCATTATGAAATAAAAAATAAAACGATCAGTTTTCATAGTCATTCGAAACTTGCACGGACTAACGATATCATCACCATGATCAGCGAAGGGAAGTCACTTGCACTAGTTTCTGATGCAGGGACACCATGTATTTCTGATCCAGGGGTAATGTTGGTTGCAGAAATCCAAAAGCATTTTGGACCTGATGTTATAATTTCTCCAATACCAGGGGCAAGTGCACTGATTTCAGCATTATCCGCATCGGGGCTACCTGCGCATGAGTTTTCATGGAAAGGTTTTGTACCGCATAAAAAAGGGCGCGAAACATTTTTTCGGGATGTAGCGGAAATTGAAACAACAGTAATATTTTATGAATCGGTACACCGTTTTATGAAAACATTAGAATCATTAACTGCAATTATTCCAGATCGTGAAATGGTGGTAGCTCGAGAAATTACCAAAATGTTTGAAGAATTTAAACGAGGAACAACGACTGAAGTATTTAATTACTACACGACTAATCCAGACAAAGTTCGCGGGGAATTCGTAATTATGGTTGGACCTAAAAATAGACGTTAAAAACCAGATTATGTCTGGTTTTTATTTTAATTGAATATGCTATACTAATCGGGTATGAAACACGCGAAAATTCTCTTACTACTTGGTATCTGGTTTTTTGTTATTCCACTTTCAGGTATTCCTGTTGGGATTAAAAAAATACTTTTAGTAATACCTGCTTTATTATTAATCGCTATGGCAATTACCCGGATTCGTGCGGAACGAAAAAATAACGACCAGTTTTCTGAAACACAAGAAGAATTAATTCATGAACTGGCAGAAGATATTGCAGAAGACATTGTAGAGGAGGCAAATTATACAACCAATCAGGAATTGAAAAAATTGAGAGATATATTATAAATTATCCATTAACATTATCTTATGGAGAAAAAAGCATTTTGGATAATTGGAGGGCTTGGAATAATAATTATAGTACTCCTATTTGTAGGGGTAGTTTTGGCGGAAAAATCTGATACAAAACAAGCTTTGCAAAATTATGCCGATGCACAAACACCAGCTGGTGATATGGCAGCTCCACAGACAATAGATCCTATACCTCTTGCAGAACCACAACCGGTGATGACTCATATTGCTACACCTACTAATGTTCGTGCACTATATATGTCTGCATGGGTAGCCAGTACGCCCAGTATGCGTCAGAAAATTGTAGACTTGGTTGATTCATCAAAAATAAATGCAGTAGTTATTGATATCAAAGACGCCACAGGTCGCGTATCATTTTTAGTTAATGATCCGGTTATTAGTGATACAGGATCACCAAAAGATCTGATCAAAGACGTATCAGGATTAATTCAAACACTGCACGACAAAAATATTTATGTTATTGGACGTATATCAGTTTTCCAAGATCCTTATTTAACGAAATTAAAACCGGAATGGGCAATTAAAACAAAATCAACTGGTGCCGTGTGGAAAGACAGAAAAGGACTTTCTTTCCTTGATCCGACAAAACAGGAGGTGTGGAATTATGTTGTTCACTTGGCACAATATTCACATAACCAAGGATTTGATGAAATTAACTTTGACTATATTCGATTTCCATCTGATGGAAATATCAGCGATATTAGTTACCCAACCTCTGCAGGTTCAAAATCTGATGCAATCGAACAGTTCTTTATTCACCTACATGATGAAATGAAGAACTCAGAAATTACCACTTCAGCAGACTTGTTTGGACTAACAACAGAAGCAAAGGATGATATGGGAATTGGTCAAGTATTGGAAAAAGCACTTCCTCATTTTGACTTTATCGCTCCAATGATTTACCCTTCACACTATCCAAAAGGGTATCAAGGATTTAAAAACCCAGCAGAAAAACCCTATGATGTAGTATCTATAGCTATGAAGAAAGGGGTTGAGCGTGCAGTTGCACTGGGTATGGATGCCGCAAAATTCCGTCCATGGATTCAAGATTTCAATATGGGAGCAACCTACACCGCAGCAATGGTGCAAGATCAAATCCGGGCATTATCGGAACAAGGTATCGATAGTTATATGGTATGGGATCCAGCAAATACCTACACAACAGAAGCCTACGGCAAGGAATAAATTTACCAATAACACTTATTTAGTATGAAACCAGAAGATCGCAAAAAAATTATTTCAAAAACACTCTCTGTATTACTTATCGTAATTGTTTTTGTTGGTGGAATATTCATAGGAAAATATTCAAGTGCAGGGTCATCATTATCATCTACCGATTTATCTGTTTCTGAAAATAAAGACCTTAATCAATTCTGGAAAGTTTGGAAATTATTAAATGACAAATATCCATTCAAAGAAAAAATCCCAAGTGACAATGATCGATTATACGGTGCGATAGGTGGCATGGTGGCTTCTTTTAATGACCCTTATACCATGTTTTTCCCTCCAAAAGAGGCAAAGTTGTTCGCAGATGAAGTTAAAGGGGAATTTAGTGGTGTTGGCATGGAAGTAACCCAAAAAGATGGCCTTTTAACTGTTATTAGCCCACTGAAAGGGTCTCCAGCAGAAAAAGCAGGAATACTGCCTGGTGATATTCTGGTAAAAATAAACGGGGTAACTACCGAAAACATGAATGTGGACGAGGCAATTTCACAAATACGTGGAAAAGAGGGAACTACGGTAAAAGTAACTGTCGCACGAAAAGATAAAAGCGGATTGATTGATATAACGATTACCCGAGCAACCATCGCTGTACCTATTGTTGATACAAAAGTAACCGGCGACGTGTTTATTATTAGTTTGTATAGTTTTTCTGAAAACTCATCAAAACTGTTTACCGAGGCTTTGCAAAAGTTCAGTGATTCACATTTGAAAAAACTGGTAATCGATTTGCGCAACAACCCAGGTGGCTATCTGGATGCTGCCGTTGATATCGGAAGCTACTTTATTCCTCAGGGGAAAATTATCGTTCGCGAAAACCAAGGAAATGATAATCCTGAATTAGTATATCGCAGTCACGGTACTGATATGACATTACCGACTGGATTAAAAACGATCGTCCTGATGAA
>CALDKO010000035.1 GCA_937898165.1 uncultured bacterium
CACGCCTCGACAACTCCAATGGATGATCGAGTTTTTTCAGTGATGAAAAAAGTTATCAAACATACTTATGGAAACCCAGGAGGAATGTATCAATTAGGGTTAAAAACAAAACAGATTATTTCAGATGCACGAAGTCAAGTTGCAAAGTTACTGGGAACTACCTCAGATACTATTGTGTTTACTCGTGGAGGAACAGAATCTAATAACATATCAATTTTAGGAGTGATACATAATTTTAAACAAAATTACCCTGGCGTTATCCCACATATTATTACCAGTACTATTGAACATGATTCAGTATTAAAAACATGTTTATATCTAAGTAATAATCAACTAGCAAAAGTATCATATATTCCATGTGATCAGAATGGAATTGTAGATGTTGCAGAACTCAAAAAATCATTACGACCAGAAACAGTATTAGTAACAGTCATGTATGCAAATAATGAAATTGGAACAATTCAGCCGATTCGTGAAATTGCAAAATTGGTTCGATGGTACAAAAAACAACTCAAGGAAAAAAATGAAGCAGTAATTCCATCAAATTACCCGTTAGTTCATACTGATGCAATTCAGGCGGTGAATTATAGTGATACTAATGTTGCGCGACTAGGGGTTGATATGATGACTATGTCCGGTTCAAAAATCTACGGACCAAAATCCATTGGTGCGTTATTTATAAAAAACAAAACACTGATCGATCCAATTATGTTTGGAGGAGAACAGGAATCAGGGTTACGACCAGGAACAGAAGATGCTGCAATGGCTGCAGGACTTGCGGTGGCGTTACAAATTTCTCAAGAAATAAAAGAAACAGAAGTTGCGAGATTAACACAACTGCGTGATTTTATAATATGTGAATTATTAAAAGATAATCGAATTACCATTAATGGTTCACAAGATGATCGGTTGCCGAATAATATTAATATTACCGTTGCAGGTTACACAGGAGAGTCATTGGTTATTCGGTTAGCTGAAGCAGGTTTTGCAGTTTCATCAAAATCAGCATGCCAGTCGGATAGTGATGATGAGTCTCATGTAATCACTGCGTTACGAAAAGCACAGGGAATCACAGGAAATAGCGAAGAGGGAAGTTTACGTATAACTTTTGGACGAAGTACTACTGAAAAACAGGCAAAAAGGTTTTTGAGAGATTTCCATAAGATTATTGACAAAATATAGAAATATGTTAATATACATATTAACTAAAACAAGTTAATATGTATATACAACTTCAACCAAGCACAGTCGGCCATGCTTGTATTTCTGATTTTTTTGAAGACCAAAAAAAATTTTTATTATCACTTGCTAATAATAATGTTTTCAAAATTTTTAAAGAAAAAGATAAAAATAATATCAATGAGGTAATACAAAAAATAATTATCACATCGGTTGCTCCTTTATCGAAAGATGCAAAATCAACTTATTTGAAATTTACGGCAATAGATGCTAAAAATAAAGATATTATTTATGAAGGTCTTGTAAATTGGGATTAAATAAAGGTGGAAATTGCGAAGCAATTTCCACCTTTTTCTTTACCTATTTTTATGGTATAGATAGGGTATCTCTTGGCCCTGGACGCGGACTTCTTTTACTCTGAATTTCTGTACGATGTTGCAAGAGATTATTACCTTTAATTTATTTATATTATATGCCACCTTTTGAAAAATTAACGACAAAAGCAAAACAAGCGTTGCAACGATCGCATGAGCTGGCAATGGAGCGTGGGCAGGATCATGTGAATGTTGCTCATTTGTTAACCGCTTTAGTATTACAGGACGAAAGCCCTGTTGTTTCTGTGCTCGAACGATTAGATGTTGATTTGATTCAATTATCTGAAAGTCTGTTGCAAGTTATTGAAACAGGTGAAGAAGGTCCTGCTACAGGAACCCAATCACAAATGATTCAAATGTTCATTGCACCAGATCTTGCACAGGTGTTGGAACGATCAGTACAAATTGCAGCTAGCTTAAAAGACGAATATATTTCCGTGGAACATTTATTCCTCGGAGTTTTGGCGTTGCCACATAGTATGCGCGCACAATTAGATACACTTCAGATCACCTATGATCGCGTGTTAAAAGTATTACAAGAATTTCGCCAGGGACGTGATAAAGGTCCAGAGCCAAAAAAACAATTTCGTGCTCTTTCAAAATTCTCTCGCAATCTGACAAAACTTGCACGCGAGGATAAACTTGATCCGGTTATTGGTCGTGATCGTGAAATCATGCGTGTTATTGAAATTCTGGCACGTCGAACAAAAAATAACCCAATATTAATTGGAGAACCTGGGACAGGAAAAACTGCTATCGCCGAAGGGCTTGCTATTCGTATGGCGAAAGGTGACGTACCAGAATCATTAAAAGGAAAAGATTTGGTGTTGCTCGACATTGGATTATTAGTTGCTGGAACAAAATATCGTGGAGAATTTGAGGAGCGATTAAAATCAATCATGAAAGAAATTGAGCAATCAGAAGGTTCAGTAATTGTGTTCATTGATGAAATTCACACTATTATTGGAGCCGGTGGAGGTGAAGGAACTATGGATGCGGCAAACATGTTGAAACCAGCTTTGGCTCGTGGAGATTTCCGTGCGATTGGTGCAACGACATTAAATGAATTCCAAAAGCATTTTGAAAAAGATCCAGCACTGGTACGACGATTCCAACCGGTATACATTAATGAACCAAGCGAAGAAGATGCTATTTCAATATTACGCGGATTAAAATCTAAATATGAATTATTCCACGGCGTACGAATTACAGATGATGCTATTTTGGCAGCAGTGAATTTATCAGTGCGATATATCACCAATCGATTCTTGCCAGATAAAGCAGTTGATCTGATTGATGAAGCTGCATCAATGCTTAAAATTTCACTTGAAAATAAACCTGGAGCATTAGACGAGGTTCACCGAAAAGTAACACGACTGGAAATTGAAACCGAGGCATTAATGCGTGAAAGTAAAGAAGACGGGGATCATGCAGTAATGGCTAAAAAACGAATCAAGGATATCACTAAAGAAATTGCAGATATCAAAGAAACTACTAAGGATTTGGAAATTCGTTGGAATTCTGAAAAAGATATTTTGGCTGATGTTCGAAAGATTAAAAAAGAATTGGAAACATTACGATTCGAAGCTGAAAGTGCAGAACTTCAATCTGATTTTGGGCGAGTTGCTGAAATACGTTATGGGAAAATTCCGTCTCTTGAAAAATTATTAAAACAAAAATCTGACCGTTTGAAAAAAATTAAACCAGCTGACAGATTATTACGCGAAGAGGTGACTGATGAGGATATTGCACGAGTGGTTGCAAAATGGACCAATATTCCTGTAATGAAAATGTTACAAGAAGAATCAAAACGATTAATGTTCATGGAAGCAGAACTTAAAAAACGTGTAAAAGGTCAAGAAGAAGCAATCGAAAAAATCAGTCATGCAATTCGTCGTTCACGTGTTGGAATTTCAGATCCGAATCGCCCTATTGGATCATTCATGTTCCTAGGTCCAACAGGTGTTGGAAAAACTGAACTTACGAAGGCTCTTGCTGAATATATGTTTGATGATGAAAAGGCACTGATTCGTGTAGACATGTCAGAATTCATGGAAAAACATTCCATATCAAAATTGGTGGGAACAGCCCCAGGATATGTTGGTTATGATGAAGCAGGTCAATTTACAGAGGCAGTGAGACATCGACCATACAGTGTGATTCTTTTTGATGAAGTGGAAAAAGCTCATCCAGATGTATTTAACCTATTACTCCAAGTGTTGGATGATGGGCGATTAACAGACGGAAAAGGACGCGTAGTAAACTTTAAAAATACCATTATCATTATGACATCCAACATTGGTTCACAGCATATTCAAAAAATGCAAACCATTGGATTTTCAGACAATACAATGGCACAGGATTATCAGGTTACAAAAGACCGAGTGTTAGAAAGTTTGAAAGATTTCTTCCGACCTGAATTTTTGAACCGATTGGATGATCTGATTGTATTTGATGTATTACCAAAAGAAACTATTAAAGAGATCGTGTATCTGCGGTTACAACAAGTATTCGAACGTATGCAATCAAAAGGTATTTCAGTCGATTTAAAACCAGCCGTTATTGATTATCTGACAGATAAAGGGTACGATCCACAATTCGGAGCTCGACCGTTGAACCGTTTAATTCAAAATACATTGTTGAATAAATTGGCGAACATGATCATCAGTTCCGAAATTTCAAGTGGGAATACCGTAATTGTTGATATGAAAAAAGAAGAAATGATATTTGATATTAAAAAACGCGGAATGAGTATTCCTCGGAAAAATGTTGTAAAAATATAAGAAAAAACAAGCTGTTATAAGCTTGTTTTTTTTGATGTTTTGTGTAATAATCGTTCCAGTCTATCGATAATTAAGCGATAACTACCGAAGCCGTTTGTATTACACAAACGGCTTCAACTAAGCGTCGGTGGTAGAGTGGTCAATTACAACAGACTGTAAATCTGTCGCCTCCGGGCTACGTTGGTTCAAATCCAACCCGGCGCACATTAAAAAATACCTTAGAAATAAGGTGTTTTTTATTATCCACAAGTTTAATGGTGTTAGCTTTATTGTTCTCTTGCACGATACCCCATGGGGGTATATAATGTAATTATTATAAGATTAATTAATTCTTTAATTATATGATGTATTACTACGGAGGAATGTTCCCAGGACATATGTTTGGTTTTATTTTTATGATCATTTTTTTTGCTTCCGGTGCGTTTTTTTACCCGGTTTTTTACGCTTGTGTTGTGCTTTATTGTGGTGAGGTTTTCGAGCCGAGCCTCCTCTCTCGAGACGCTCGTATTTTTCGGCCTGAGCTCGTTTATAGGCTTCTATATCCATTTCCGAGGCCTTGCCATGGGTCTCGAGCTCGGGCTCACGGATATTGTCTTGGAGCAAGTCAACACCGCCAACCTCAACCTTTTCGACTCCGCCAACGACGGCCCCGTCGATAATAAGGGCGGCTTTTTTATTTTTCATTTTTGGCCTCCCTTGCTTTTTCAATCGCCAAAGCGAGATCCTTCTCGGTGATCGCATAAAAACGGATACCCTTTACCTCCCGGCGCTCTTGTATGTTTTCGGTCGCCGGGTGTAACATTGCCACAAAGTGCACGCCGTCCCAAATGCCGTCCGAGTCTCTATAAATTACATTATGGGCTCGAATGTCGACGCCGCTCTCCCAAATTTCAGTTAATACCCGATCTATTGCGTTGGTAACTGAAACGGCGCCGTTGTTGTCTTTAATGTGCAACACGTTGCCGGTAATGTCAAAGGAGTAATCAACCCCCGATCCGAATAAGTTTTCCGATTGTTTCATTTTTGCCGCTTTTTGTTTTTTAGTGATCCGACATACCGGGCCAATTCCGAGGGCGATGCTTACCGGGTCAGTAAGCGGTCGCTTGCAAATTGAGCACGGGACGGCGGGTTTATTCATTTTAAAAAATAAGTGTTGTGTAGTTTGCGAAATTTATTATAAGCCTCAAAATGGTTCCAAAGTCCCGGGTCGTGTTGCCCAAATTGGTGCTTTGTTAATTTGAGGAGCTCGTTGCTTTGTCCATGTATAAAGGCGTGCTCAATTTCGAGCAATT
>CALDKO010000036.1 GCA_937898165.1 uncultured bacterium
GCTGAAATTAGTGTGAATAATATTTTTTTGTTGAGAGGAAATATTTTTTTCATATGTAAGAAATATATTTAAACAGTATACCAAGAAATAATATAAAGATGCAAATAAAAAACTATATAAATATGGTTTTTTATTTCTATAATAACGTAAGACTTGCAATTGCATCGCCTTCTCGCAATTTCATAATACGAACACCTTGTGTTGCACGACCCAAAACTGGAATACTGTCGAGTTCAGTTCGAATTACTTGTGATTTTTGTGAAATCGCAATCAATTCCGAATCATCGTCAGTTACAATTTTAGCTCCTACAATTGGTCCTGTTTTATCAGTTACATTTGCAGTCTTGATTCCTGAACCTCCACGGTTTTGAACCTTGTATTCATCAATCGGTGTACGTTTTCCATATCCATTATTAGACATGATCATAACAGTTGGATTTTTCATGTTTGGAGAAACGATTCCCAATCCAATAATAGTATCAGCTTTGTCGAGTTCCATTCCTTTTACACCTGTTGCAGTGCGACCCATGTCGCGAACCTGTGAAGCCTTGAACCGGATAGATTGTCCATCAGCGGTTACCAACATCACTGTATCGTCTGCTGCGGTCAGCATTGCACCTAGCAACGTATCACCTTCACGTAGATTGATTGCAATCAATCCTGATCGTCGAACAGTTGAAAAACTGTCAGCTGCAACTTTTTTAATCACACCTTGTTTTGTTACAAAGAATAATGATTGATCTTTTACCTCATTTCCTTTTGGAACTGGTAGGATCGATGTTACAGATTCATTATCAGCAAGCTGAAGGAAGTTCATAATTGATTTTCCTTTTGTTGCACGACGACCTTCCGGTAAGTCATACATTTTTAATTGGTATACTTTTCCAAGGTTTGTGAAGAACAGCATATTTGCATGTGTTGATGCAGTTAACAAATGAGTTACTACATCTTCCTCTTTTGTATCCATATCAATCACACCTACGCCTCCGCGTTTTTGTGAACGGTATTCAGATGGATCTGTTCGTTTGATATATCCACCAGCCGTATACACCAATGCTGATTCTACATCTGCAACGAGGTCTTCGTCAGAAATATTTGCTACTGTTCCTTTTACAACTTTTGTTCGGCGTGCATCACTGTATTTATCCTTGATTTCAACTAATTCATCGCGAATTACTTTCAGCATTTTCTTTTCACTGGCAAGCAAATCTTTCAAGAATGCAATCAGTTTCAAGATTTCGTTTAGTTCCTCTTCCAATTTTTTTCGTTCCAAACCAGCAAGTTTTTGGAGTTTCATATCCAAAATTGCATTTGCTTGGATTTCAGAAAACTTGAATTTCTTCATCAAATTATCTCGTGCTTCTGATGTATCTTTTGACGCTTTGATGATTTTGATTACTTCATCAATATGATCCAGTGCCTTTTTCAAACCTTCTAAAATATGTGCACGAGCTTCTGCTTTGTTTAAATCAAACAATGTTCGGCGGCGTACTACCTCTTTTCTATGACTGATGAAGTTACTGATGAAATCCTTTAATGACAATGTCTGTGGTGCACCATCAACCAACGCCAACATGTTGTAGTTGAATCGTGATTCCAAGTCTGTATGTTTATAAATATAATTTAATGTTTTTTGCGGGCTTGTTCCTGATTTTAAATCCATTACGATACGCATTTCCTTTGTAGATTCATCGCGAAGACCTTTAATTCCTGCAAGTTTTTTCTCTTGAACTAATGTCGCAATTTTTTCCATCATCGCAGTTTTGTTCACACGAAACGGAATTGAGGTAATGATAATTTGGAATGATCCGTTTTTAAGTTCAACAATTTCAGCTTCACCACGACAAACAACTCCACCGCGTCCTGTAGTATATGCATGAACAATATCAGCATGATTGTACACCACACCACCAATTGGAAAATCAGGTCCTTTTACATGCTCCAAAAGTCCTTCAATAGAAATATCCTTGTCATCAACATATGCAACACATGCATCCATAATTTCACCCAGGTTATGTGGTGGAATATTTGTTGCCATACCTACTGCAATACCCAGTGTTCCATTTAATAATAAACTTGGAACTGCTGTTGGCATCACTACTGGTTCTTTTTGTGTTTGATCATAGTTAGGTCGAAAATCAACTGTGTCTTTATCAATATCTCGGAGAATTTCACCTGCGAGTTTTGTCATTTTTGCTTCCGTATAACGCATCGCTGCTGCACCATCACCATCAATAGAACCAAAGTTTCCCTGGCCCCATACTAATGGATAACGATATGAAAAATCCTGTGCCATACCAACCATTGAATCGTAAACGGCTGCATCACCGTGCGGGTGATATTTACCGAGTACTTCTCCTACTACCAATGCTGATTTTCGGAATTTTGAAGACGCAGAAAGACCAAGTTCGTTCATTGCATATAAAATACGTCGATGAACAGGTTTTAATCCATCACGAATATCAGGCAATGCACGTGATGTAATTACAGACATTGAATACGCAATAAAAGACTCACGCATTTCTCGTGAAATATTCATTGGAATTGTCTTATCATGCATAACTACTGGTGATTCTGGTACTTGTTCAGAGGATGTTTTTTTTGCCATATAGGTCACATTATAGCATATTTCTGACTAAAAATCATCTAGTAATCTAACAAAAAAACCTCAAATACCATGAAGGATTTCGTATGACAAGTACGATTAGCGAACGTCTTCTTCCTTTAAAATTTCAGACTCTGGGACCACAACTGCAGCTCCTGTGTTAATCTGAGCCTGTGTTGGCGGGAGGGCTGGAACTTGTACTTTTGATTGTTCCTCCATTGCCTGATTTAATGTTTTTTTCT
>CALDKO010000037.1 GCA_937898165.1 uncultured bacterium
AAAGACAAGAAAAAATAAAACACCCATGGGTGTTTTATTTTTTCTTGTCTTTTTTGTTGAATACGAATTTCTTTGTAATTTCATTCATTACCATATAGACCGCAACAATCCCAACGAGGATACTGACCTGTACCAATGATAATGGAATCAGGTGAAACAGTGAGCCAAATGAAACGTATGGCAGTGCAATAGCAATTAAATAGCAGGCAAGGATAACACCGCCTAATATGTTAGATAGGGTTGGTGCTTTAAATAGTGAAAGTTCTGACCGTAATGAAAATACGAGTGTTAATTCTGAAAATACTGAAAATACAAACCATCCTGTACGCAGTACAGAAATATCATATCCACGAAACGCAAAGAAAAATATAAAATCAAATAACGAACTGATCGCTGCAAATATAACAATAATTTTAAAAAACTTTCCGGCTTCATCACGAATGGGGCGTTTTACACTTTCTACTGCAATCCGATCTGTAATTAAAAACATTAGGGGCATATCCGTAAGTAAATTATTCAACAATATCTGAATTGGAAGCATAGGAATCTGTTGCCAAAAAATAACAACGGCGGTAAGTGAAAAGAGAGTCCCAATATTCCCCGTCAACGTACATAATAAATAAGTTCTGATTTTCATGAACGCTTCACGACTCATGGTTACCGCAGCTATCACTGGATTCAAACTTTTTTCCAGTAATAATACATCACCAGATTGACGTGCAACATCACTACCGTTATTTACTACAAATCCAATATCTGCACGTTTTAACGCCATTGCATCGTTAATGCCTTCGCCCAAAAATCCAACCACCCCGTGATCCAAATGTTCATCAATGAGTTCTGATTTTTGCTCGGGCTTACAACGTGCATAGACAAAATAATCTTCAATCGTATCAGTTCCGTCTGATTTCCAGCCATCCATACTAAATGCAAATTTATCCATAATAGCAGGGTGCAAAATATTCCCTACATATTCTGCAACTTGCAGACTATCTCCGGTAATAACTTTTACATTAATACCTAATGTTGATAATTGGTGATATGTTTCAACCGCATCGGGTTTCAATGGATCTTCAAAAATAACAGCGCTTTGTAATATGTATCGTTCTGAATCTTTTGGAGCAATAGCGGTGGCAATAATACGCAACCCTTCTGATTCATATGTTGTACACGTATCACAGAAATCATTATCGCTTCCCGCCAAGGCTGAAATAGATCGATATTGTCCACGAATTATTTTTTCACCACTTGGAAATGTATAGATTGCATATCCACGCTCAACCTGGAAGGGTGATAAGATCAACTCTTGGTTTTTTTCTTTTATAAACGATTTTTCAGACTGGTTAACATAATCTAATATTGCTGTATCAAACACCTCATCCATAGGCGTTCGTTCATACGAACCAGCTGCAATGGTAAACAATGTATCATAGGCACTTGGGTCTCTTTCTAAAATTTCTTTTACTCGTAAATTGTTTTCTGTCAGCGTCCCTGTTTTATCGGTAAATAAATAATTCATGCTTCCCAAATTTTGTAACACTGAAAGCTTTTTTATTAAAACCTGTTGTTTTGATAACCGGAGTGCCTCACGAGTCAAAATAATAGTTACAATCAGTGGTAATGATTCAGGGACCACACCTACCAACATTGAAATAGCATACAAAACATAATCAGAAAACATCATTCCGTGATTAATTAAAACGTTTACAATCAACACTAACAATAAACATATCACTGTAACAATCATGATAGTTCTACTGATAGTGTGGATAAATTTCTCGAAATTACTACTCTTTTCAATTTTTGCAATTTTTTGTGCGTACTGCATCAATGAACTTTCCTTTCCTACCGCGGACACTTCACCGATAATGCTGCCTTGACTGACGGTTGCTCCTGATGGAATATAGTCCCCTATAGATATTTGTCGCGGCATTGTTTCTCCTGTAACAACCGATTCATCCAAAAATCCATCGGTGCAGATGCGTACTGTTATATCAACAACAGCAATATCTCCAGGTCCCAAAACAACAATATCACCCAATACTACTTCTGTATGAGGTATTTTTTCAAGTATTCCATTTCTACGAACAGTTACCGTATGTGCGACCATTTTTTCTAGTGTTTGCGCACTTTTATTTGCACGATATTCTTGGAAAAAACCAATGACAGCATTAATTCCGGCAATAGCGAAAAATATTGTTGCGTCAATTGTCTCGCCTAGGAAAAAAGATAATAAACCAGAAATTACCAACAGTATAAAGAAGAAAGAAACAACCTGGCCACGAGCAACCGTAGCAATCATTTCCATGTTAGAAACATGGTGCGCTGGAGTATTTTTTGGAGCTTTTGCAATTTCTTTATCCGTAAGCCCTATAGTGATGTCAGTTTTCATATTATTTTTTTAAATATAAACTACCTTGCTTATC
>CALDKO010000038.1 GCA_937898165.1 uncultured bacterium
ACATACCAACATGAATCTCATCATATACGGAACCGTGAACATGGACTGACACCCCATGTCGCGGCTGGAAATTTGCGGGAATTCTTATCTTTTCGAGTATTGGATGAGTTGTCTGCTTTTACTACCGGAGAACTGTATAATAAGGAACTGTCTGTGGAAAATATTTTAGACGCATTAAAAACCTCCGACCAGAGAATTTCAGGTTCTTATTACGGCCAGCCGTTTATAGAAGAGGCCAACTGGTATATATCCCAGCATGCTGACAAGCCAGAAATTTTTTCACGTGAAATAAATACGGCTACATACCATGCAATAATGAAGCATTATTTCAACGTAAACGGTACAGATATTCTTTCGTTACTGCAAAAGGATGGGAAATTATCCGAATTTACAAAAATAGTGAATAACCTGATCTTAAAACTTGATCCGTTGCTGGCGGATGTAAACCATTAAATCATCTAATGCTTTATTTATATAAAAATACACGATTTCTCGTGTATTTTTTTATGCGAACCTGTTATATTTCGGATCAAAATCCACCATCCATTCGATTCCATACTTGTCGCGAAACATTCCAAAATATGAACCCCAAGGAGTGTCGCCCATAGGAAATTCGACGGAACCTCCGACCGAAAGTCCGTTAAACAGCTTGTCTGCTTCTTCGCGACTTTCCACGCTAATTATTATCTTAGATCTGTTTTCGTTTTCATTCGTTCGTCCCATGCTTTCGGGAACATCGTTTCCCATGAGTACGTGACTTTTGTATATAGGCAGAGCAATGTTCATTATTTTATTTACTTCTTTTTCAGATACTGGGAACTCGGGACTAGAAATATCTTTGAAACGAGTAATGTTTGCAAATTCTCCGCCGAATACTGACTTGTAAAATATAAACGCTTCTTCAGCATTTCCATTGAAGTTTATATGAGGATTGATTATTGCCATAGTGATATATGATTAATATTATTAATTAAACTCAACATACTTCTTAAAATTTTCTAGAATTGCCTGCCATCCAGCACGCTGCATTTCTTCTGGATTTTCATGTTCAGGATCGAATGTTTCGGTGACCTTTGTGGTTTCTCCTATTGATTCAAAAGAAATGGAAACATTTCGGCCGACTTCTTCACCTGACGATTTGTCCATTATATATTCTATAATTTCCATTGGTTTCACATTTGTATAGGTACCTGTTAAATCAAAGCTCATACTGCCGTCCTTTGCGGCCATACGTGTCAGAAATCTTCCATTATTCTGGAGATCGTTTTCTGCATGTGGTGATTCCCAATCGTCTGATGCAAAAGCCCATTTGGTAATATGTTCTGGCTCATTCCAATATTTCCAAACTTTTTCGATGGGTGCACTAATGGTTACTTGTACAGTTATAGTATTCATAAGTAAATACATTATATATGAAAAATAAAAAATACTAAAAACCCCGCATTATAATGCGGGGTTATATTAAATTTATTCATCCTCTGCTGGAATATTCAGATAATAGTACTCTTTTGAAATAGACTGCAGCTGTTGGTGGTGAACACCTAATACTACAGTATGTAACACTACTCCTAATTCTTTCATTTTATCTAAAATTCTTTTTGTCTTTATTCCTTCTGTACCATCGGTTATTAAAACTATCTGAGCATTTTGTTGAACTTTCAATTCCAGATTTTCTTTTTCGATAGACTGTAGCTGATCTTCCAATGCCAAATTGATGTCGGTACCACCATCAGCTCTAATCTGATCACTCACAAATTTAAGGGCTGTATTGTACGAACCAATATTCTGTGAGTCAGCGTGAATTGATACGAGAGGTTTGTCTGTAAATACAGTCAAGAGATAATCAGCATGAATTTTTTTTGATTTTTCAATCAAAAGAGTATTTAAAATACGTGACCATGCAATACGATCCCCTTTCATACTCCCAGAAACATCCTGACTTTCGCGAATAGTTTTTCTGGGACGGATATACCTCTCCTTGAAAACACCAACATATTCAATAGGTTGCTTAAACAGTAAACCATTTGTGGCTACCAAAGGATAGAAAATTTCATCGTCAGAACCAAGCTGTCCGGTAAGAACTTGTGGTAATTGGTTTAGATTTTCAATTGATTTAATTTCAATATCACCCGTGGGTATTATTGATGCAACTGATTCTTCCCCAACTTTTTTTTGTATAGAAACCTTTCGTTCAAAAAACTGCAGCTTCTGTACAATCACCTTAACCTGTTCCCATAAATCTTGAATTGGTTCATATTTTTTGGGAAGTCGTTTTGACGACTTGCCAACACCATCGGTAAGAAAATCTAAATCAATATTACCGTCACGAATATCTTCAAGTAGTGATCTTAATAAATCACCATTATCTTCACGATTATTTCGTGATCGATTCTGAGGCGGTGGAGGTTGTTGGTGATTGGAATCATCATCCTCTTTTGATCTTAATAACCTTCTGAGTAAATAATAAGCAGCTACAGCTCCTGCTGCAGCCAATGCCCCTAGTAGTATTGGTAACATAATTACGCTTTTAAACCTTTTGATTGGAGTAATTCATCAGATATTTTCTGTTTATACTCTTCAACCGAAGTTTTTAAAGTATCAAAAGTACCTTTTACTGTATCATTTTCAGGTTGTATAGCATTCAGCTGCATAACCAATGTTGCAACACCATTAACCCGTGTTTCTAAATCATGACCATTGCCACGAATATCTTCGAATTGGTTTTTTAAATTTTCCAACTGCTGCATTTGTAAATCTGAAAGTTGATTCTTTTTTAAATCTGCAATTTCTTCAACCTTTTGGTCAATAATTTTATACCAAATCTGTTTTTCAATTTCTGAACTTCCTAATACAAAGTGAGCTGCATACATGTCCTCTGGTAATACTTGAATACGTCCGTTCAATACAGCGTTTACTTCCATCATATGAGAAGCCCAACATATGCGTCGATCGGAAACATCTTGGAAAATTATTCCTTGATAATCAATATCAAATTCACCTTTACTATTTGAGGTTGCCTGTTCATCCAGTTCCTGCATTTTCTCTTTTCGTTTTTTACGATAATCAATTGCAGCTTCTGAGTACTTCATAAAAATGATTTGATCTTGAATAAGCGTTGGTGGCAATAATACGTAATCACAAATTGAATTTAATGCCGAGAGATCAAGTGTCTTTTTTGGAGTACTGGATGTACGATATTGAAAGCGTTTTACCATTTCACTGATATCATCAGCTTTATCTAAATAGCTAATACGATCAATAAATGCAATACGATCAAATACGGCCCATGCTTGTGGATTTCTCCTCATGAAAAGATATGGATCAACATTAGTTGAACAATAAGCAACATGGAGAGGGATCTCCAATACTTGGCGCCCTTTTACCATTTGTCGCTCATTCAGAGCTGATAATAATGATCGCAACACTGCAGGATTTGCATCCAAAAATTCGTCCAGATTTGCAAAATTTGCCTGTGGAAGCATTTTTTCAACATTATGCTCAAGAGTACCTTCTTCGCGCATTTTTTTAATGTTGTAAGGTCCAAATATTGCATCTTCTGCCAAAAATGCTGTCATTTGTAGACTGAATTCTGTCGAAGAAGTAATTCCTGCAAAAATTGATTCAGCTATTGCTGTTTTTGCAGTTCCCGGAACACCAAAGAAAAGTACGTGTGCTTTTTGAAGCATTGCATATTTTACCCGATCAATAACACTTTCACGGCCGACGTAAATTTTTTTAATTTGGTCAAAATAATCATTAACCTGTTTAATTAATGTTTTCAATTCTTCAGGGCTTACCCTGGTTGATGCTTGTTTTGTTGACATAGAACTTTATTTTTCTTTTATTATAAACTACTTTTCTTTATTAGTCAAATAGCCTTAAATCCACAAAAAAATCCTTTAACTACGAGGATCTTTTTATTCATAACAAAAAATTATTAAAGTAGTGTCTTGATGTGGTCCACCACCTCATTCACATTTCTAAACTGTGGAATTACATATCGTTCACAAACAATATCAACATTCCCTTTTCGCCAAAATCCATCAGGACAAACAACAAATACATTACCACTGTCTGCATATAACCCAAGTTCTAATAAACTGATCGGTGATTTTGTTTCAGGATCAAAATAAATCACAATGTAATCTGCAGTCGAAAGGCCGTTTAGTTCCCATTCCACCTGAGCTCGGAATTCAGGATGTTCTTTCTCTTGTTTCCATGAATTATCCCAAATATCACGCCGTGGATTAATTAATACAACATCATAATCTTTTAATTGATCAGTTATTTCTTCTTGCCATGGATGAGCCAACCCCATCTCAATACTGCCTGCCAAAAATATTTTTGGCGTATCTGATACAGGAATTTTTTCTGGTGCTTTTATTACAATCATAAATTATTTCAAATGTTCGTATAAATATAACGCTGATAATGTTTTTACATCGTTACAATAATCTGTCAGATCATCATACGGAATAATTTTTACGGTAATTGATTCACCTTCTTCAACTAATCCTGTATTTCTGTCTTGTAATGCTTGAAACTGATCTTTTGTAATTTCTGCATCAAGATAAAACAAATACACGTTTTCGTTGGTAAATCCAGGTGATGAGTTGTAAGCACTTTTACCAAGTGGTTTGATCATATCAGCAGTAATACCGAGTAATGTCTGAAGTTGTGCTTCTTCTTCCAGTTCCCGTAAAATTACCTGCGCGGGATTTTTACCATCATCTACCATTCCGGCAGGTAACTCATAAACAACCTTTCCTACAGGAACACGTGGTTGGTTTACTAATACGATGTATTTTTTATTTTCACAGGTTAACACGCATAATCCTGCTACTGCACTGTGACGTAAAATAATCGTCGGAATAAACGGTACACCACTTGGCAAAATGAGGTCCACTTTTAGTTTGATCAAGAAAACATCATTATTATGATGAAGTGTATCAACTGATTCAATAATAATATTATTTAGGGTGAATGAAGTATCAATAGAGTTAAACCATGATAGAAAAATATCCGAATTCAGCGCGTCCTGTATTGAGATTCCAGTAACTGGAATAATTCGGTTGTTATGAGTGATTGTTTGCATAAGAGATGATATAATTAGTGTTATAGTACGTATCATAGCATGGTTGACATTTATTTGGGTTCCTGCTAGATTATTAGTGTACTAATAACACTATATCATATTGTATGAAAAAACACAAGACACCCTACACCTTTGTACGAATTGCTACCATTACCCCCACCCTACATGTAGGTAATGTTTCTGAAAATACTGAAATTATTATTAAGGCAATTATCGAAGCTGGTAAAAATAATACCGGAATAATTGCACTTCCTGAACTGGCACTCACTGGATATACTGCCAGTGACTTGTTCCATACCGACACATTATATGCAGCAGTCGAAGAATCATTGGAAACAATTGCACAAAAAACTAAAAATATCGACGCAACCATTATTGTTGGTGCGCCAATCCGGACACTCCATGGAATGATTAATGCAGCTGTTGTGTTTAATAATGGAACTATTGTTGGAATCGTACCAAAACTTCACTTACCAAATTACAAGGAATTTTATGAAAAACGTTGGTTTATTTCTGGATATGATTTACCTGAACCAACACTGAATATTAACGGAACAGAAGTTCCTGTTGGCAGTAATATATTGTTTACTGACCACAATAACCCAAATATTGTAATGGGAATTGAAATTTGTGAAGATATTTGGATGCCTATTCCACCCAGTTCAGTTCTGGCACTGCGTGGCGCAAATGTATTAGTAAACCTTTCTGCATCAAACGAAATCGTTGGAAAAGCAGCATATCGAAAAGATTTGGTTGCAATGCAATCTGCAAAAACAATCAGTGCCTATGTCTACGTATCATGTGGAGTCCATGAGTCAACTACTGATGTGGTATTCAGCGGACATTCATTGGTCGCAGAAAATGGGACTATGATTGCAGAATCACCTCGATTTGTTCGCAATACTGTCATCACCTATGCTGATATTGATATTGATCATTTGATTACAGATCGAACTCGAACAAACTCATTCACTGACAATCAACGCATTATTGAAAAAAATAATCCAACAAATATTTCAGTTGAAATTCCAACGGTCGAAAAAATTCAATATCGAAATATCAATCCTACTCCATTTTTGCCAGGTGATATCCAAAAACGCGCACAGGTAACCGATGATATTTTCAATATCCAGGTTGCAGGACTCGCAAAACGATTGGAAAGTATCAATGCAAAAAAAGTTGTCATTGGATTGTCTGGTGGACTTGATTCTACCCTTGCATTTTTGGTTGCTATCAAGGCATTTGATTTATTAAAACTACCTCGCGAAAATGTATACACAGTAACCATGCCAGGATTCGGCACAACCAGTGGAACGAAAAATAATGCGCATGAATTGGCAAACGCAGCAGGAACAACAATCGAAGAGATTTCAATCGTTCCAGGGGTGACTCAGCATTTCAAAGACATTAATCACGATGAAAATGTAGAAAACTTTGTATTTGAAAATAGTCAGGCACGCTATCGAACTATGATTTTGTTTGATAAAGCAAACCAAATTGGCGGGATCGTTGTCGGAACAGGCGATCTGTCAGAAACAGCCCTTGGTTGGTGTACATTCAACGGAGATCATATTTCTAATTACAACGTAAACGGAAGTATCCCGAAAACTCTTGTGAAATATGTCGTAGAACATGTCGCTGATATCAGTGATGATCGATTGAAAAATGTTTTAAAAGATATTTTAGACACGCCAATTTCACCGGAACTGATGCGCGCGAAAAATGATGAGGTAACACAAAAAACAGAAGACTTGGTTGGACCATACCTTCTCCATGATTTCTTTATGTATCATTTCATACGTTGGGGTAGTTCGCCTGCAAAAATATTTGAACTTGCAAAAATTGCATTCAAAGATCAGTTCACTGAATCAATTATTAAAAAATGGTTGAAAGAATTTGTAACTCGGTTTTTCAGAAACCAATGGAAACGATCTGTTATGGCAGACGGACCAAAAGTTGGATCAGTATCACTATCACCACGTGGAGATTGGCGCATGCCGTCAGATGCAGATGTGTCTGGGTGGATTAATGAACTTGAATAAAAATATGACTAAAAAATATTTACAACCAGATGTAACCGTTGATGTCGTCCTTTTTATGATCGAGGATGGTGATTTAAAAGTGCTTTTAGTAGAACGTGAACATGGACCATACGAAGGAATGCGTGCGTTGCCGGGGGGATATCTACATGAAGGCGAAACCACCCGCATTGCCGCAGACCGAGTTCTCCATAACAAAGCGGGGGTTGATAATGTGTATATTGAACAATTGTATACCTTTGACACACCAGGACGAGATCCACGTGGACCAAACTTCTCAATATCGTATGTCGCACTCGTTCCATCACCACTTCCTATAGGTGAATCTGACGATGTTCAAAAACCGGAATGGTTCTCGACAAAGAAATTATCAAAACTCGCATTCGACCATCAGGAAATAATTGATTACGCAATTGAACGACTACGCGGGAAATTGGAATATACGACGATTGGATTTAATGCATTACCAAAACTATTTACACTTTCACAATTACAGCAGGTATATGAAGTAATTCTCGACAAGACGCTCGACAAACGAAATTTCAGAAAGAAAATGGACCAACTAAAAATGATCAAGGAAACAAAGCATGTATTATCAGGAATGCGTCAGCGTCCAGCAAAAATGTATTCATTATTAGCAAAACCAGGCACGATCAAGAACTTCTAAAAACCCTTACAAATAAGGGTTTTTAGTTTAATCAGATTTATGTGTAACTATTGACTTTTACTCTTAAATATGCTATTTTGTGTATAGAAATTAAAAAAATTCCTTAACAATTTAAAACAAAAAGAGATGAAAATAATTATTTTACTTGTCATTATTGGCCTCGGTATTTTGATATACTATCTATTTTTTAGAAAAAAGATGGCCCTACTTATCATTGATGTACAGAATGATTTCTGTCCTGGTGGAACACTTGCTGTAACCGATGGAGATTCTATTATTGAACCGACCAATAAATTAATCCGATTATTTCAATCGAATAAAAAAATAGTAATCTACAGCCGCGATTGGCATCCATTAGGCACAACACATTTTAAATGTGATGAAAATCCAGATGGCTGGCCGGTACATTGCGTTGGTGGTACAAAAGGCGCAGAATTTAAAAATGGGTTAATAGTCCCATTAAACGCAAATATTGTTTCAAAAGGAATGGGTAACGGTGAAAATGCATACTCTGCATTTGATCCAGGTGCACGAATTTCTGGCATGGATTTAAATACCTTTTTGAAAAATAAAAGAGTAGATACATTACTAGTTTGTGGACTTGCCACTGATTACTGTGTAAAAGACACTGTGCTTGATGCTAAAAAACTTGGATACAATGTAATTGTGGTACAAGAATGCATCAGAGCAGTAAACATCGAACCTAATGATGGAGAAAAAGCAATTGCTGAAATGAAAAATGCAGGTGCTATTATTCCAGAAAAAATTTTCTAACAAAAAAAATAAAAACAAATGAACTATAGTAAAGAAATAAACATGCTCATTGAAAAAATTATGGAAGATTACATCATTCAATCTGTGATTGGTGATGACTTCTATAAAAATACTATGGGATTGTTCATCAGTCATCATGGATATAATGATATCCGTACTGTTTGGAAATTTTCTAACAGAACTAAAAATGTAGCGTTGAGCTACTATTTGGATGAAAACAAAATCCAGGATGAGTATTCTCATTTCAGAAATCTGAAACTGCAAACATCGGAAGAAGACTATCTACGATCAATTCCAAATTTTGGTAACAAGCCAGGAATTGATGCATATATTGATATTCTGAAAAGTCAGACAGTCCCAGAAGTTAATGTTTGCTTACTGGATGAACAACCTGATATTAGTTGGGGTGGTGGACCAGACTGGATTTCACAAAGTAGATTAGAAATACCTACCCTACAAATTATGATTGGTTTGTACTATCGCCAACTTCTTTCCAGGATGTCAAAAACAGAGCGAGAGCAAATATTCAAAACTGGTTTGAAAAGGTTACTCGAAGATATTGCCTTGTTAAAGAAAAATCCAATGACCAAAATTGTAAATTTTGGAAATAGGAGAGTTTTACTTCCTTGGTTGGATTTTGTAATGAGTATCTTAGTACAAGAAATTCCTGATCAACTATTGGGCTGCTCTAGCGGTTTAATGGCAATGAAATATGGTATTAATGTTAGCGGTACCATTGCACACGAACCGCACATGGTTTTTGCAGCTCTTGCATTTGACGGCACCGAAGAAAGCATTAAACAATCACAAATCAAGTTATTGACTGAGTGGGTAGATTTTTACGGAACGGAAGGTTCTGTAATCTTACCAGACACGTTTGGAACACATAATATGATAAAATGGTTGCCAGCTGAATTGGTTGCTCGTTACAAAGGGGCAAGAATTGATTCAAAGGATCCCATGATTGGTATACCAGAAATTCACAATTGGTTTAAAAACTGTGGGTGTGATCCATTCACAAAAGCTGCGATTCCAAGTGACGGTATTAGTATTCAGGATGCTGTAATGTTTCAAAACACATTTGGGAAAGACGGTCTAATCATTAACGCTCCGGGTACTATCCTGGGAAGTAATCTTGATCTACCGCACCTTTCTATTGTGGGAAAAGTTCACAGCGCTAATCGAAAATACTGTGTGAAGTTAAGTGATAATATAGCTAAAAAAATGGGTGTTCTTTCAGAAGAATACGCAATGGCTTTAAATTACCACGAAAACTACAATAAAACTCAAATCGTATAATTAAATACACAAACCCTGCATTGATTTGCGGGGTTTTTATGTTATTACTGAAATTGACAAATACTAAATATAAATGTATACTGATAAAAATATTCATTAACAATAAAACGAATACAACATGAATTTAAGACAAGAATTATCAACCTTACAAAAAACTGGGTCTGATAATTTCATTGTCATTCCTGGAGCTTCAGAATTATTATTACATTTGGATGTGGAAAACAATCCATGGCCGAAAGACATTTTAATTAATGATCGTATAAACACTGAACAAATCTTACGAAACAATTTATCAAAAACACTGGAAACGATTTTTACAACTGTTCCCTTTGCTCAAATGAATCTATTCGATGCGTTAGAACAGAAATTAATTTCTGTAGACATAGTAAATGATTTACTTAACCAATTTTCCGAATTACTTGAAACAGATACTTATACCAAACAATTGGTATTATACATTCCGTTCGAAATGATTCCTGAAAAGTCATGGGTTAAAAAATATCCAATACTTAAATCATCTATTAGTCTTTTCAGAAAAACATACGCCAAAAAATGGTATGCATTACTGAAACAAAAAGTGCCTCGTGCAAACTTTATTGATGGTGATGTGTTGGAAACTGGAATGTATGACCAAGGATTACCTTTTGTTGCTAAAGCTGCTCATTTGATTCCCTTCTTACTCCAAAAAGAACTTGTTTCATTATCAGAAATAATCGAAATTATAGAAACAAGTACTGATGCGGTTTTGCAAGAAAGTATTATTGATACTATACCTACATTGTTTTCAATGAATCTGGTTACTAACAATAACGTTAAACAAATGTTACAATCGAGCAATCAACAGCTACGAAACATCTGTATTGTCGCAAAACAATCTGTATCTGAAAATCATACACCAGTAACTAGTGACTGGATTACTGTACTAATAAAAAAGTTAAATACTAAACTCCAATCTATTCAAGCTGAGTATGAAAACCAGGTAGGAACATGTACAGAATCCAGACGTATATGGAAAAAGAAGTCTGATGAAAAAGCAGAACTCGAAAAAAGAGGTGTTGCAATCAGTCAGGTATTGTTGAATGATTTGTCACTCAAGAACAATTTCCAAGAATTTATTGCGAAAAATACTGATATCGTTTCACAAAAACTAGCGATATTGGTTATAAGAAACTTGGTGGAACAACTTGCAGTAAAAGGAAGATTGTCTGATGCACACATGATTAAAAATGAGTTCTCTGATTATCTTCAAGATATGGAGCAAAATTCATATATTGGGCTCCGAAATAGTTTGGAAACATTATGGTACCGATGGAATTCTCTCGGGTTGATTTCTAAATTAGAATTATCAAATCATAATTTACAACCGGTACAATTATTTACCGAGAGCATTGTTAGTAACATGCATTGGTATCCCGAAGCAAAACAACTAGCATCTATAGGTGCCCGAATTGCCTCTGACAAACAATTTTCTGACTATATCTATCCTGTTTGTATCATGTATGGATCAAGTGTAAAAGGTTATGCTGACAAAAATGCCGATATTGATATTGCTGTTTTTGTAAAACCAGATGTACCCTTTTCAAAAAGGTCTCACGTTCAGGAAATTATTGGCACGTTGTTCAAGGAAACAAAATCAAATGGCAAAGCTCTTGAATTTTGGACCAAAGAAAATTCAAATAAATTAATTATCCAGGACTTTGAAATTGAAGACAGGTTCCTGGGTAAAAGTGTCATGAGTCATGTATTATTCCATGGAATATGGTGTGGTAACCGAGAGTCAATTCAATTACTCTATCAAGATTTATTATCACCGTATATATATGAACAAGATAAGTTATACTATGGACACCCCATTCGAGAAGCCTACACCAGTGAACTAGAACGTGATGCATTGCAGTATCGATTGATGCACAAGGGGTACTATCGTTTTTATCCAAATCAAAATCCACTGTCATCATCTGATTCAAAAGATATTGATGCAGACAGTGCGTTCTGGGATCCTGGATACCGACGAATTGCAACAAAACTGTTCGTAGATAAATTATTCCTTCCTGTACTAATAAAATAAATAAATTAAAAACCCGATGACAATTGTCATCGGGTTTATTTTTTATATTAAATTAAAAGAATTAAAGATTTCTACCAATTCCTGAGGATAAGCCAAGCTTATCCCATGAAATGGTAGCGCCAATTTGCATCATCGCTGCAATGTAGGCAGATTCTTTATTTGGATCAGTAATGTTTGGAAATTCCATAATCGCCAATGTAAACCGGGTGATATTTCTTTCCAGACGAACATAGTCCGCACCAACCGCAACACCAAGTGATTTTAACATTTGATCACGATTTATTACACCGAGGCTAGGTGGCAATGCTGGATTTTCTAACACCTGCTTAATTCTGGTTGCCTCATATCCTAATGCGTTAGCAACAGGAACACCAACACCTGCAAATACTTTATTAATACTGTTAACCACCGCCTCTGCTTCATCATGTAATCCTGCAGTATCTGGAGGACTCATCATTCCCGGAGGAAGTACACCACCCATATTTGCACCTGCTTGTCCCATTGCTATCACAGCCATCATTGCTGCTGGATTACTTACACCAGTCATCCATGCATTTTGATATTGAACTAATTGATCATAAAATGATTTCAGTGAACCCCAAAGATTCACGTCTAATTTTTTCAAAAATGCATTTTGACGGGCATCGTTCATAAATTGCCCTTCCACACCAAGCGCATTAAGCACGTCAGCATAGTTTCTGGTAGTAACTAATTTTTGCAACTTAAAGAATTCAGGACTTACCGGCTCGTCAATTGATTCTGCAAATTTTTCCATTTTTTCCTTGATACTTTTTGGAAGATTGAAGAATCCTAATTTATCAGCAATTGCAGCTTTTATTGCAGAAAGAACTGATGTTGGATTAACTTTTAATTCACCACCTGTCTTCAATGCTATAATGAAACTTTCATCATCGGGAACATTTGGCAATACCGCATCAAATGTGTTTGGTGTTGCTGCTGAAATAGCTGCTTCCACCACTGCCGGTTTTCCGCGTAATTTTTGCAAATGTCCATTGAATTTTGCCGGTGGAATAGCCAGATCTTTAAAGGCATCTTTTAAAAGTTCCACTGTTGCATTTTCAGAATCTGCCAATAATGCTAGCGCGTCATCGCTGGGCTCACCAACTACCGTGATAATTGCTTTTTCAATTTCTTCCGGCGTCTTTCCAACTGCTGTTGCGAATGCCAGAACTTGTTCAACCCATTGGGATTTTTTTTCAAATACGAGTGTTGTTTCCACTTTTCTTGTTTTTAATTGTTAAGTAATATAATTTTCTTTTTCGGAATATATATTATAATTGAACATTTGTCAAATGTTCAATTATATACATATTTTGTTTTTTTCGGTTGCACCTAGTGATACCATTCTTACTGGAACTGAAAGATATTCTTCTACAGTTTTTGTACCTACATTAAATAGTGAAGCCTTTATGTTTGTCATAATTTCAAATTTATCTAAACTGATTATATTATAATCAAGCTCCAGTATATCTTTTT
>CALDKO010000039.1 GCA_937898165.1 uncultured bacterium
GTCGACATGCTAAGTTTTATTCTAAAACACCTGGTGATATAGTGCATGCTAAAGATGTCGCATGTCGAGACACTTTAGAAAATACTCAAAATCTACCTAAAAGCAATGAATTCAAAAAATCGACTACTCTAATATTATTATATGACTGAGCAACTGCCAAAATTCAATAATCCTGAACGAAAAAAGACGAAATTGACACCGCAATTACGCGAGATGATTTTTTTGGCTGAACAGGCAACAGTTGGAGGTATTAAGGTCGTTCCTGGAAATTCATGGGCCTATCATTATAAAAAGAGCCCAGCAGAGCGTGAGGAAATATTAGAAGGAGTATTATCCGGTAAATATGATGCAAGCGAAGTGGAGGATTTTTTAAAGCCAGACGCTTTAATATATGACATTAATGATCTTGAGACAAAAGGGCTCGAGGTTGTTTCTGCACGAATCATGGATGAAACAGCGTCGCTTGCTTATACAGACTATAAGCAGTATTCTGATTTTTTGAAAGGTTTAAATGGTCTTTCAATTGATCCAAAAAGAGCTAATGAAATTTATGATCAATTAACAAAAGGAAGAACTCAAAAAAGTTTACGTGATGCGCTTAGTTCATCAGGTAAGCGGCTTTTGGACAGCTCTCTTGCAGAAGAATCAAAAAATACTATTCAAAATTTAGACACTACTGATCGAATAAAGAAAGTCATTGATGTATTGAAATTGGATTGGCTCCATGAAGAAATGGGAGTTGTTGATAGTATTACCCGAGATCAGGCTGTATCGGGTCTTTCTGGTGATGAACGAAAAACATTTGATGAAATGAAAAAACAGTACAGAGATTTTGTACAACGTGGAGATTCTTCAGCGTATGATGATTTGATTACACAATTCAAAAATAGTTTACCAAAATTGCAAAAACAAGTTGAACAAGGGGGAAGTGAAAGCATGCAGGAACTTGAAAAAGAATTAGAACAACAGGAAGAAGTTGGTAATCCTGGTACTGAACGTGATCCAGCAATACCACCAGAGGATAATGACGAATACCATACACCTGCTGGTAATAAAGATAACCAAGGTAAACAAGAAAGTGGTCCTGCTGAATATTTTTTCAAAATAGAACCACCATTGGGTGGATATTATGTAAGCGGAAAGAAAAGTTATTTTGATATCAATCGTAAGGTATGGAGTAAACAAAAACAATTAAGTGCCTATTCAAATGGGTTATTTGAAAATGGTAAAACGTATACAATGGCAGGCGCAACAAAAGGAGGAGTTATTTCTGTACCACTGCCGACTGGGTATGCTATTGATTTAAATAGTATTTCCCATAAAGGAGAAAAACCGAATGTTTCTCGTGATCAAAATGGTTGTTTTTATATTGAAACAAGTGGATCATCAGCGTTTTCATTTGATTTCAAAAAAGAAGGAAGCACATTTAATTCGCTACCTATTAGTGAAGATATTAAAATGTTATACAACGGATCACTTTCACAAAAGACCGAACAATTTCTTTCTCGTGTAACGGGAGGTCCTATTCAAAAAGCAGAACAAATTCGACAGCATATTTTAGCAAACCATTTCTATCCAGGAGGTGGAGATTTGGCAATGGCTCAAAAAGTTCAGGCAAAATTACGTAACGAAACAACAGGAGATAATTATTTACAGACCATTGATACTTCTGAATATTTGGAATGTTATTCTGCTAACACAAAATTTATTGCAATGCTTCGCAAAGCTGGAATTCCATCACGATTAGTACTTGGTCATCATGTGGAGGGATCTCAAAAGGGAATTTCATATATTGATTCGAATAATGGTCATGCATGGGCTGAAATTTGGGATGGAAAAATGTGGAGACGTTTTGACGCAACACCACCACCAAAACCAGAAGATAAAAAAGAAGGCGATAATCAAAACAAAGAAAAACAGGATGGAGCACCGGAAGCACAAGATGGCGGTATTGATTCTCCACAGGAAAAGCAAGAACAGCAAAAACAAGATCAGGAAGGAGAGGGAGAAGGTAAGAAATCAGAAAAACAAAATGATAGCTCATCATCCGAATTGTCTTCAGAAAAACCAGGAGAAGCATCAGATGAAGACTTACAGGAAGGGCAAGAAAAACTTGAACAAGCAAAAGAAGTATTAGAGCAGGCAGATAAAGATAAAAAAGAAGCAATGGAACAGGTTGAAAAGGCAAAGACATTTGAAGAGCTTAATAAAATAAAAGAAGAGTTGGATAAGAAAGAGTTATTAGAAGAAATGAAAGATGCAATAGAAGATGCAATTGAAGCCAAGGAAGATCTAATGAAAGAGGATCTAAAAGAAGAGCTTGAAAAAATGGCAGAAGATGGATTTTTAGAAGATGAAGAAAAGAAAAAGCTGTTCGAAAAATTAATGGAAGAATCTGGCAAATCTCTTGATAAATTACAAAAAGAAATAGAAGAAGGAAACGAGCTATATAATAATTACGAAACTATCAAACTCGAAATTGAACCGATGGTAGATGAATGGTTTAAATATTTTGTTGAAAGATTACCACGACAGAAGGACGTTTCCATCGATGAAGATGCTTTGTCACGACAAGGTGCCTTCGATCGTCGATCGGTAAATCGTCCTCGTAATATTTTATTTGGGACGGTAAAAAATCCTAGAATTATTGATTCATCGATAAAGCCTTTGTTCATTGCGTCTATTATGGTGGATGTCAGTGGGTCAATGTCTAGTAATAACAAACTTGAAAATGCTCGTAAATTACTTATTTTCTATTGTGAATTATTTACAAAAATTAAGGAGGAATTTGGTTATATCCAATTTGCCATTAATACATTTTCTGATTCTATGCAGGAAATCAAGACATATGAGCAGGATTATGACTCTACTCAGGCATATGTATATTCAGATAAGACTAAGTCAACTGTAAAACTTCGTCTAATGAAAAATATTAGAACCCAAGGTGGAACTAATATGCTTGATCCTATAAAACGTGCATCACGATCACTTTCAGATTTGACGTACGATAATCCAGATCATGCATCATCATTTTATTTTATAGGTGATGGTGAAGATACGAATGGTAACAGTGGGCGAATTAAACAATTCTTGCTTGAAAAAAATAATGAAGACGGGTTCGGAGAACATATGTTATCGGCGATATTATTAGGGTCTGAAAGAGAGCGTACAGAACTCAGTAAAATATTTGGTGATGAACATACAACCGTGGCAGGAGATTTTGATGAATTAATAAAAGAAAGTATGGAACGATTCGAAGCTGATATAGAAGAATATTTA
>CALDKO010000040.1 GCA_937898165.1 uncultured bacterium
AGATGATTTAAGACAAAGTTCGGGATCGAGACCTCGCACAATGTTGGTCGAATCATCGATTAATTCACACCTATAGGTGATAAAAATATGGCAATCAAAAAAGCTAAAAAAGTTGCAAAAAAAGCTGTTAAAAAAGCAGTGAAAAAAGTTGCAAAAAAAGCTGTTAAAAAAGTAGCAAAAAAAGCTGCTAAAAAAACTGCGAAACGAAAATAATTTCCTAAAAACCATTCCATCAGGGATGGTTTTTTTGTGGTTTTATTTCAATAGATAAACAGGTATTCGTACAGTACCAAAAACGTTATTTTATGGTACAGTAACAAAGACTCTGAAACGCCACAGGTATATGATTACGTCTGAAAGATGGTTAAAACCTCAGGGTCATTTCTTATTTTATTTATGTCTTTATTTGAAAAAATGTTCGGGAATGAGAGTTCTCGATATCTGAAAAAAGTACTTCCACTAGTTAAGCAGATTAATGATTTAGAGGCTGATTTACAAAATCTTGCTGATGATCAGTTTCCTGTAAAAACAGCAGAATTAAAAGCACGGTTTTCAGCAGGAGAATCACTAGATGATTTACTACCTGAAGCTTTTGCATTAACACGTGAAGCTGCACGACGAACTCGCGGTGAACGTCATTATGATGTTCAGTTGATGGGAGGTGTAGCGCTTCATGATGGAAAGGTTGCAGAAATGCGAACAGGAGAAGGTAAAACATTGGTTGCAACGCTACCAGTGTATTTGAACGCGCTTGCAGGACGTGGAGTTCACGTGATTACCGTAAACGATTATTTGGCACGACGTGATGCAGAAGCTATGGGACAGGTGTATCATTTCCTGGGGATGACAACCGGAATTATTAATGATCAGAATAAATCATTTTTATATGATCCATCTCATGGAGAACCAACCCCAGAAGAAGATGCTGCGCAGGAATACAAGGTGTTTGAAAAATATTTGAAACCATGCAGTAAACAGGACGCATATAATGCTGACATCACATACGGAACAAACGTACAGTTTGGTTTTGATTATTTGCGAGACAACACAGAACAGGCTCCAGAACGATTGTCACAGCGTGATCATTACTTTACCATTATCGATGAGGTCGACAGTGTATTAATTGACGAAGCTCGTGTTCCGATGATCCTGTCAGCCCCAGCAGATCGTGCAGATGATCTGTATAAAGCTTCGGCTCGTATTGCGCAACAATTGCATGTTGAAACTGATTATACGGTTGATGAAAAACTAAAAGCTATTCAATTGACTGACCATGGAATTACCAAGGTTGAAAAATTACTGAATGTAGAAAATCTCTATACCACCGCAAACATGCAATTAGTACATCATATCGAAACAGCGGTTCGGGCGCATGCATTATTTCATGCAAATAAAGAATACGTTGTTCGTGGTGGCGAAATTTTGATCGTGGATGAGTTTACTGGACGTATCCAGGAAGGTCGTCGTTGGTCTGATGGACTACATCAGGCAATCGAGGCAAAAGAAAACGTAGAGATTAAGCAAGAGTCTCGTACTATTGCATCGATTACGTATCAGAACTATTTTAAAAATTATGAAAAAATTGCCGGAATGACCGGAACCGCAGTAACATCACGGGAAGAGTTTTATAAAGTATACGGACTTGAGGTTATTGAAATTCCAACTCATCGACCAAACGTACGACGTGATTTGAATGATTTAATTTTCCAAACAGAGGATGGTAAATTCCGAGCATTGGCTAAACGTGTAAAAGAGGTTCACGAAAATGGACAGCCAGTGTTGATTGGTACAGCATCAATCGAGAAAAATGAATTGTTGTCTGCGTATTTAATGAACGAAGGGATTCCACATGAAGTATTAAATGCAAAAAACCACGAACGTGAAGCTGAAATTATTGCAAACGCTGGACGTAAAGGTTCGGTAGTTATTGCAACTAACATGGCAGGTCGTGGAGTTGATATTAAATTAGGAGGTGTTCCATTTGATAAGGAAAAATATGATGAGATTGTACAGCTGGGGGGATTGTATGTAATTGGTACAGAACGCCATGAGGCGCGACGTATCGATAATCAGCTCCGTGGACGTGCAGGACGACAGGGTGACCCTGGAGTTACACAATTCTTTGTATCGCTTGATGATACGTTGATGCGTATTTTCGGAGGGGATAAGGTAAAAGGAATGCTTGGATCTCTTGGCGTTCCTGAGGATGAACCAATTCAAAACGGATTTATCTCCCGACAGTTGGAATCAGCACAGGAAAAAGTTGAAGGATTTCATTTTGATTCACGAAAAAATATCCTTTCTTATGATGATGTGTTATCTACACAGCGTGCGGTAATTTACGGACGACGTAAAAAAATCTTACATCGTGATCCTGAATTTATTGCAGAAGTTGTTGGGCAGGTATCTGACTATCTGGGTGAAGAAGCTGAAATCTTGGAACAAAAAAGAGAACTTTTAGGTGAAGAAAAATTCGGGGAGGTGGTACGCGCATTTGCGTTGTATGTTACTGATCGACTATGGATGGATCACTTGGAAATGATGGATAACAGTCGTAGTGCCGTAAACCTGCGTGGGTATGGACAACGTGAGCCGATTGTTGAATATAAACGTGAAGCGTTGAAATTATTCCGTCAATTGGAACAAACCTGGGTTGCACAGATGGCAGATATGTTAAAAAATGTAGAAAAAAGTGAAGAAGGTGATAAAACTGCACCAATGTTGATTACAACCCCAACTCATAAAGAGGATGGAACAAAATTTGATCGCAATGATAAAATTATTGTTTTCAAAGATGGGCAGGAAAAAGAAATCAAACACAAAAAATTAGCAGAAGCGATCGTAGAAGGCTGGCAAGTTAAAACAGAATCAAAACGATCATAACAAAAACACCATGCAATGCATGGTGTTTTTGTTTGTGAGGCTTACGCTCGTTGCACATTGATAGCGTTAAGTCCTTTTGGACCTTCAGCTGTTTCAAATGTAACTTTGTCTCCTTCACGTAGATCGTTGAAAGCAACTCCTACCAATTCGTTCCCGTGGAAGAATAAATCCTTTCCATTGAGTTCTTCTGAAGAGATGAATCCAAAACCATTTTCTTTGATTGTTTTAATTGTACCAGTCATAGTGTGATTGATTAAATCGAGTAATTTGCAAATTAGATAGTTTATGAAATCGACTCGACTAAACAACACTTCTTTGTACTTATAATAATATATTATTTTTATTAAAAAGTCAAGTATATAGTTAATTAAACTGTGTATAAAAAATGACCTCATAATAATGAGGTCATTGGTATTTTGGTTCATATTATCGCGCAACTAGAAATTTTTCGTAGATAACCCAATGATTTCCGTATGATTCAGCAGAATCATAATGATAACCACCTGCGGAACCACAATTGCCGTAAATTTTGAGGAATTGTTCTTGACGGTCGATTGCTTGTTCTTTCATCCTGTAAAGAGCATTTTTTCGTGCAACAGAAAGTGAACTGTTAGCAGATAGTGCACCAGCGTGCTCAAAAAACCAATCTCGTTCATTTACCATACAGCGTTCAATTTCTGCATAGTAACTTAAGGTGAATAGTTTTGACTTTTCGTCAAAATTAATTTCTACAAAGACGTTGCGAATCCGAGCTGGATAATATTTTTTCAATAATATTCCAACCGAATCCGAGAAATCGTTTGCAACATGGTGCAGTGTATCGTTTGCATTATTATAAGCACTTTTTGACATTTCAATAGTGCGAATAATTTGTGATCGGGAAATGGTCGTTATACCAATTACCAGAAAAAGGAATACTACTATTTTCTTCATTTGTTTTGTTTTTTGTATAATAGCATTTTATATTACTTTGTCAAATTTTTAATAAATTGTATTTTAGATTGAATAATGTATACTTTTATGAAATATATTTTTATGGCTAGAGGATCTTCAGAATCTGATGAAATTGTCGGCTTTATTATTTATGCGATATATTTTGTTCCGTTGGGTATAATGGGGCTGTACTGTTTAATCCACGGGACCTATTGCGAAATAAGAGACAGACGAAATCAGAAAAAATGAACCACATTCGATAATAATGAATGTGGTTTTTATGTATAGATGATATAATAAATTATATATGCAAAAAATAAACATCATGTTTAATTCAAAAGATCCTATCGCACATATTTTGAGCAATCTTGCAATCACTCCTTTTTCCTACGGGGGATATCGTTTTAAATGTGTTGAAGCAGCTCTCCAGGGGATTAAAATTGCGAACAAAGCAAAACGTGAAAAGATATTCAAAATGAATGGAATGAATTCTTTGAAAATTGGTAGAGAAATAACTCTTGCTGTAAAGGATAATGAAAAGCGATATGTATATTGGGGTAATATAAAGATTCCATATAATTCACAGGCTCATAGGTTATTAATCGCATCGTTTATTCGTGAAAAAGTACGACAGTCGATTGAGGTGCAACAGGCTCTTATAAAAACAAAGGGAAGTTTCGTATATCATGACGTCGGACCAGAACATCCAAAAACATCTTTACCTGAAAAGTTATTTATTGAAATATTACTTGCAGAACGTAAGGTGTTATTAAAACTACTTTCATTAAAGTAATTTTAATAATAGAAAAAGACTTACCAAGGGTAAGTCTTTTTCTATGGAGATGGGGGGAATTGGTCACGAATAAATTTCTAACGAAAATTTTTCTCGACCCCAGCTCGCGGCGTTCGCCTTCTCGTTTCACTCGAAACTTACGCAACGCTCCGCCTTTCAATTCCCCTCACGAGCAATGCAGATTGCTCGTTCCTAATTCCAAAGTCAAATAAAAATTCCAACAAAAAGTTGGAATTTTTATTTGATGTGGAGATGGGGGGAATTGAACCCCCGTCCATATGGGTCGATAAAAAAATCTACATATATAGTTACTTTCAATTTACGCTTGCAAAAGCGAAACCCACCATAGTCTCTGGAAAGAAACAAAGAACGGACTATGGATCGGATGAAAAAATGTCTTGCCGAAAGCGTTCATCATCGCTTTAGGAATAACGTCTGAAAGTATTACGCAAAGTTGAATTCAACAGACATGAATTCAGTTCACGGCAAAGCACTAAAGGCTTATGCGAGAGCAAGAGCTCCTGTAAAGTAAGGAGATGCTATTGATTTTGATTTTGCATTTCAAAGTTTGCGTTTTTACCAGATCGCACTGGATATGCATTTCTACCGAGGAATCCACATGTCAAAGCCGGTCATCCCCATTGTTCTTCAACAATCGCCTTATTTCACGATCCGCATCACGAGATTTAATCGTTTCGCGCTTATCATGTTTGTTTTTACCACGAGCAAGACCAATTAATATCTTGATCTTGCGGTTTTCAGTATACATTCTGATTGGTACTATTGTCAATCCTGCTTCGGATTTCTTGCGGAACCATTCGTTGATTTCTGTTTTATTCAACAATAATTTTCGGGCTTGATACGGGTCATATGATGGTGCTGTGTTTTTTACTTGATATGGTGGAATAAACGCTTTTACCAGGGAAAGAGAATTATCCTTGAACACCACAAAAGAATCATTGATAGATCCATGGTTTTTGCGTAATGATTTTACCTCTGACCCAGTCAGCACAATTCCCGCACTGATGGTGTCGAGAATGTCGTAGGAAAGATTTACTTTTTTATTCTCCAAAATGTTCATGTGAGTAATATAGTACCACGGTTTTAGATAGTTGACAATTAATAGATAATCAGTACCATGGTGTTGAAATTATTTTTTAACAAAACCAAATACCTAAAACATGTACATGGAAGTTTCAACATTTATAAATCTTGTGCTGACCGTTTTTTTTCTGGCACATGGAGTTTTTCTTGGATTGGTCGCCCCGGCTGCAATCAAAAGTATTTTTAAGTATAACGCAAAGTATGCATTGGGAAACAATGTTAAAGTTACTATTACCTGGCGTGAACCGCTATGGTTGATCATGTATTTTTTAATACTACTAATACCAACCGTGTATGTTTATTTCAGTAGTGATTTTAAACCATGGGTTGTATATTTGCCGGGAACATTCTCGGCACTTGAATTTATATTACTTTTCATCTACATAACCTATTTTTGTTTTTTTAGAGAAGATGAATGAATAACAAGTACAAAAAGATCCTATTAGTAGGGTCTTTTTTTATTCCCAAAAATCTGTATAATGAAGCCATATGTCTGAACAAAAACAACCAAAAAAACAAAAGAAAATGCCAAAGAAAACAAGTTTTTTCCAACAGGTTCTTTCAACAATACTCGTATTGGTTGCTATTGGGGTTATTTACTCATCAATTAATGGAGCTCCTGCAAAAACTTCCGAAATTACTCTTTCACAAGTTGCTGAAATGGTTACCGCAGGACAGGTTGCAAATATTGTCGTAAAAGGTGACACACTTACTGTTACTGCAAAAGATGAATCAATAAAAACTGCAAAAAAAGAATCTGGGGCATCATTACCTGAAACATTGGCAACGTATGGTGTGAACGGTGATACATTACGTAATACTCCCATAGTTGTAAAAAGTGAAAGTAATGGAATGATTATTTTCCTTAATATTTTATCAATCCTTGCACCAATACTATTTATTGGACTATTTTTCTGGTACATGTCACGACAAATGAATGCTGCCGGTGGTGGTATGAAAGCATTTTCGTTCGGACAATCAAAAGCCCGTGTTACTGATCCAAACGGAAAAGATAAAAAAATTACCTTTGCAGATGTTGCAGGAAACGAAGAAGCAAAACAGGAACTTGTTGATATAGTGGATTTTTTGAAACAGCCTAAAAAATATTTTGATGTTGGTGCAAAAATGCCGAAAGGAGTCTTACTGACTGGTCATCCTGGAACAGGAAAGACATTACTGGCACGAGCGGTTGCTGGTGAGGCTGGTGTACCATTTTTCCATCTGTCAGGATCAGAATTTGTGGAAATGTTTGTAGGAGTTGGCGCATCACGTGTTCGTGATTTATTTGAACAAGCAAAAATTGCATCGCCTGCGATTATTTTCATTGATGAAATTGATGCAGTAGGACGTGCACGTGGTGTAGGATTCGGAGGTGGAAATGATGAACGTGAACAAACATTGAACCAGATTTTGGTTGAAATGGATGGTTTTGAACCAACAGAAAAAGTGGTCGTTATGGCTGCAACTAACCGTGCTGATGTACTGGATCCAGCATTGCTCCGCCCGGGACGTTTCGATCGGCGTGTGTATTTGAATTTACCTGACCGTAAAGATCGTGAGGCAATTTTGAAAATTCATTCAAATGAAAAACCATTATCAGATGATATTAAACTTGAAACAGTTGCAGCACGAACTCCAGGGTTTTCTGGGGCAGACCTACAATCAGTAATGAACGAAGGTGCCATTTTTGCAGCACGTGATAATCGAACAAAAGTAGACCAGGCAGATTTGCTTTCAGCTATTGAAAAAGTAATGATTGGTCCAGAGCGAAAATCTCATTTACATACTCCAGCTGAACGAAAATTAATTGCCTATCATGAAGCAGGACACGCAATTCTTTCATCGGTCCTGCCTCACGCTGACCCAGTTCACAAAGTAACGATTATTCCTCGAGGTTCTGCTGGCGGGTATACATTAAATATTCCACTAGAAGATCGAAAATTAATGACCAGTGCTCAATATATTGATGATATTACAGTAACATTGGGTGGGTATGCAATTGAAAAAATCATTTATGGTGACGTGACCACTGGTCCATCAAACGATCTGCAGGTAGTAACCCGAACAGCTCGTGATATGGTTACCAAATGGGGAATGAGTGAATTACTCGGTCCGGTAGCATATGCAAAATCCGAAGGAATGATCCCAGGATCAGGTGTCGGTAATGAATCGAAAGATTACTCAAGTCATCTATCACAAAAAATTGATGAAGAAGTTACCAGAATTGTTCATAATTCACTAAAAGTTGCCACCGACACATTACATAAATATCGCGACGCATTAGAAGCCGTAGTTGCAAAATTATTAGAAGTAGAAACATTGGAACAAGAGGAATATAATACAATTATCAAACAATTTGGAATTGAACCAAAAGTAAAAGCTGAATTAGTGAAATAAAAAAATCCGTATCATCATGATACGGATTTTGTATTATTTATTTGCAGTTTCTAAAAGTTTTTCACGTTCTGATTTTGTATTTTTGTTATGTTTTTTAGATTCATAACTTATAAGCCAAAATTTCTCGGGTGCAAAAACTTCGTAGGTTCCTTTTTTAATTTTGAAATGAGATCCTTTTAAAAAGTTATTAACTTCTGAAAACGTTTTTTTAACCATATCTGCAGTAATGTTAATTTTTTTGAAAATTTTCATTTCGTTAGAATATTCGCTGATGGTAAAATTATTACTCCAATCAGTTGGTTTTTCATCGTCACGTCGGTAAATGATGCCTTTGTCTAAAATTAAAAAAAGGAGTGATTGTTTTGAATATCCCTGTTCATAATAAGGTAAATTCAAGGATAATATTTTCTTTGTTTCTTTTGATAAGGGTAGAGCAAGAATTTTTTCTACCAACAGATTTAAATAATCAGTGCGATTTTTACCATTATAAGGAACGTCAAGCAGTGTTAATTTCTTCATATTCTTGTTTTCTTACATTCTATCACTTTTTTGAATAATGTCAATTTTATTGAGAATAGAAAATTGACATTACAAGAAATATATGTATTATATGTTTCAAATCAATTAAAAATGAAAAAAATTATTTTCTTAGTGGTATGCCTCGTGATAGCAGTAGCTCTCAGTTGGCCCAAAAAAGATGTAGTGTTGGATTTTCCCGCGAATTCATCTGATCCGTGGAGAACTCAATTGGTACAGGATATTCAAAATGCACCAAATGATGAAGTACGAATCAAAATGCTGAACCAGCGCAGTTCATATTTAACTCAACAGTTAATTATGTATCTACGAAACAACGGATACAAATGTCCCATTGATACTATTTTGTATCGATATGGTAGCGGTAAGGCGAAAAATGTTACCTCGAAAAATGGAAAACATTCAGGTCCATTTAAACCGCAACCATACGCAGTCATCAAAGGCGGTAAATGTTTTAAAGATTCAATGTATGTATTTATACTTTGTTTTAATGGGACATTTAGTTTAACATCGTCTGATGCTTCAAATATTGGCGGCGGATCACCACGGTTTACTATTGCAGCAGGTAATGGGATTAACAGTTATGTTAATTATAAAACATCTATTGATTTGGCTGAAACATTTCATATCCCAATCTATAAGGGAAAAGGGTGGGATGCAACTAACAGAATTACACCGGCTCAGGCTCGTGCGCTCGAAAATCAGATCGATCAACATCAGATTACCGTAAGAGTATTTGAAGGAGACTTATTTGATTTGGGTAACATGACCTATAACGGCAGGAAACGACAGTAAGCTATTTAAAATATAAAGCCAATGAATTAATTTCATTGGCTTTTTTAATTGACATTTCGTATATTTTATAGTATCATGATTTTAAACAAAAACTAAAAAATGAAGACGGAAACAATTATTATCGCTCAGGGATTTATCGCGGGCATAATAATTGCTTTGCCCAAGGGTCCTGCAGGATTTGCTGTTATTAATCAAACGATTGTGTATGGATTTGCTCGTGGTTTTATTATTGCACTTGGTTGTATTGCAACTACTATTTTAATTACACCAGTTGTATTATTTCCAACAATGGATTTTGTAAAAAATTTCTTTGAAAAATTAGAACATCTGGCACGTCAGTTTCCATGGATACTTGGTATAGTATCTGTTGTCATTGGTATTGTAGTGTTTCGTTTGAAACAGGAAAAAGATATTTTAAGTAAACGTGATGCTTATATACGATCATGTAAACTATTGCTATTTACCTTATTTGAACCAAGTACTGTAGTACAAACTGTAATAATTTTTTCAAATTTACCAAAGCTATTTGATAAACTTCATCTCTGTTCGGTAAATATTTTACATTGCGATAAACCCGGAAAATTATTATTTTTTCTTTCAGTTATTAGTGGTACTATTCTTTGGTATCTGGCTACGGGGTTAATCGTCGATAGATTATCGCAAAAAAACAAACTCCCAGACATTGAAAAAATTAATAAACTTTTCGGGTTATTATTTATCATTGCAGGATTTATTGCACTACTTTTATAAAAGACTTCACTATACGTTGAGGTCTTTTTTATTTGATTCAAGAGTAAAAATAGGGTAGTATGCTGTTATTCCAACAGAACGGGTGTGTAGCTCAGTTGGTTAGAGCACAGAGATTATTGGAACAATCGAGAAGTAAAATGAAATGACGTGTGGGCATGTAGCTCAGTTGGTTAGAGCACAGAGCTTATACCTCTGCGGTCCCTGGTTCGAATCCAGGCATGCCCACACGCCAGAGCATTTTATTCGAGTGATGTTTCTATATCGATAGATATACCTCTCTAGTCCCTGGTTCGAATCCAGACATGTCCACCAGTTCACACTAGTGTGAACAATATACAAAACAGCTCCAAATGGAGCTGTTTTGTATATTGTGTTAGTTTAAAGTTTGTTCATTTTTATTGACCCTAAGAATCTTATTTAAATAACTTTTTCTTTAGTGAATATTTTTCAAAATAAGTTAAATTTTAAATATAACAACACCTGTAAATACTAATGTAATTATTAAAATAAAAACTGAAGTAGTAAATAAAAAATAAGAAATTATATAATTAGTTTTATCAACATTATTAGAACCTTTTTTAAAATTAGTTATTGATACTACTAAACCAACTATTGATAAAATTATTTCGAGGATTATCAAACATGTTACTAGTATACCAGTTGAGCTGCCGTTCCATATTGCAGCTCCTAAATTGAAGAGTATCGCCAAAAAAATAACTGCCTGCCAAAAGAAAACTGTCTTTGGACTTATTAATTCTTTAGTAACTATTTTATTTTGATCTTCCATATATTTGAGTGTTTATGTTTTACGAACCAGGTTTGACTAAAACCTAGTTAGGGTTAGTTTTTTAATTTTTTATTCCAAATGAGGTGCTTTTGCAAGTTCTTCAATATATTTCTTTAATACTGTATGAGACCCGAGTTGTGGGTCAGTTGCAATGATTGATTTGGCTTCTTCGCGTGCATATTCTACTAATTTCATGTTACGCAGTGCATGCATAGCCAGATCTGAAATTCCCCATTGCTTTGCACCGAGTAAATCTCCAGCACCGCGTAGATTGAGATCCATTTCTGCAAGCTCGAATCCATTCTTTGCTTCCAGGAAACTTTTCAATCGTTTTTCGGTAATGTCACCCATTGATTCTGTGAATAAGAAACAATATGGCTGATGCGAGCTTCGCATGACACGTCCGCGCAATTGGTGTAATTGTGATAGTCCGAACCGCTCGGCTCCCTCGATAATCATAACAGATGCATTTGGTACGTTTACACCAACCTCAATTACCGATGTGGAAACTAAAATATCAATTTCATGGTTTGCAAATTCTTGCATGACTTCTTCTTTTTTCTGTTTGGTCATTTTGGAGTGCATGATTCCAATTGTGTATTCTGGGAACACTTTTTCTTGGAGTCTTTTCGCTTCTGCAGTTACTGAACGTAATTGCAATTTCTGTTCCTCGTCCGGATCAGGATCTGAAATTCGCGGACAGATTACATATGCCTGGCGACCAGATTCAAGTTCCTTTCGCATGCGATCATACGACGTGTCACGTTTGTCAGGACTTACCAATTCTGTGATTACTGGCTTTCGTCCAGATGGCATGGTGTCCAGTACAGAAATATCGAGGTCTCCGTAGATAGTCAGAGCAAGTGTTCGTGGAATCGGAGTTGCAGTCATCGATAAGTAATGAGGTGCATGTCCGTCCTTTTTCGCGAGTTTCATTCGTTGATTGGTTCCGAACCGGTGTTGTTCATCGATAATCACCAATCCCAGATCATGAAAATCAATTGATTTTGAAATCAGGGCATGGGTCCCAACTGTGATTGCAATTTCACCAGATTTAATCCATTTCGTCAGCTGAGGTTTTGAAATTTCAGTCCATGGTTTTTGACTTGATGCGACCTTGGTAGGGAATTTGCGGCAACCAGATCCAGTGACGAGCCCAATGCTGATTCCTGTATTTTTAAAATACTCGATAAAATTTTCAAATAATTGCACAGCCAGAACTTCAGTCGGTGCCATATATGCAACTTGTAAGTTTCCATATGTCTGGTCGCCTGGACGATTCATGATTGTGGTATAACTTGCAACGGCTGCGATAAATGTTTTACCTGATCCTACGTCACCTTCGATCAGTCGTGACATTGGATCGTCGGATTCGATATCACGGAAAATTTGATTGAGTGCATCCATTTGGCCCGTAGTCGGTTCAAATGGAAACGTATCAATAAAATCCTCTACATCAGATTTTGGAACCTTTAGTTTAAATGAAAACAATTCACGGTATTGCTGACGTTCAAATGCTTTTTGCAAATGGATCAGAAAAATTTCCTGAAATGCAAAGCGTTTTTGTGCAGCGTCAGCATGCTCTTTTTTCTCCGGCATGTGCATCCAAACAATCGCAGTTTTCAAATCTGGCAGATGGAATTTTTTTAACAGATATTCTGGAAGTGGATCAGGAATCATTGCATGAATATTTTGTGCAACAATTTTTTTGATCATGTGATAAATCCATTTACTGGTAATTCCACGTGTTTCGCGATACACGGGAAACCCTACATTTTTTGAATCGTCCGTATTTTCAAAAAGTGAGTCAGAAACATCCACAGGTAAGTATCCTGTTTTTTCGATATGCGGATTCATGAATGATTTTCCAGATTTTCCTTCGGTAATTTTTCCAGTCAATTTAACCTGATCGCCCTCGGAAAACATTTTTGCCATGTAGGGCTGATTCATCCATACAATTGGAATCGTGGTATTTGAAATATCCTTGAATGTTGCCTTTGCCATTGGGATTTTACTTTTCCAACCCCTTGTTAATTGTATTTTTGTAATGACACCATATACGGTTATTTCATTCCCACTTTCTGCATTATCGAGCGTCGTAATTTCACCAACATTACTGTAGCGGACAGGGAAGTAATACAAAAGATCCTGAGCTGTTTTTATACCAAGTCTGTGGAGTGATTTTTCATGTTCGTCTGACAAATTACTGATTTTGCTGATGAGTGTTTCCGGCTTCATAATGGGTAGTATAGCATATAAATTAAAACACCTTTTAAGGTGTTTTAATAGTTTTGCACTATGTAGATTATATTTATTCTCTTCCTTCCTCTATATATTTTCTTACAATATCTGCTACAGTTTTTTTATTTATATTTTTATTAAGACAATAAGGTGTTTCAAACCAAGACTCAAGCTTTTTCACACCTTTACTAGAATTACAAGAACGGCAACAAAGAGCAATATTCCAGTTCTCTACATCCTTCGCTTTATTGTTTATATGTTCCCAAGATGCCATATCACAAGAGTTATTACCAAAAACAATTCCGCAGTAAACACAGACTACATCTCTGCGTCTAACGGTTTCTTCTAATGATTTTGGAATATTCCATTTATTTGCCATATTCTAGATATATCTCGTACTATCACGATTTTTGCGGAGGCAGAATATATTCCCTATGGTCATTATTCTGCACTGCGCAAATTATAGTCACTACGCTCCTTAATTTGCGGAGAGGGTCGTGTTAGAACTTTTCACCGACAAGCCCCATAAGGTTATTTTTAATAATTTTATTTTGCCATAACGACGTATCTCGTGCGACTTCAAAAAGTGACAAAAGTGACACTACTTAAGCATGTAAAATTACATGAATATGTCACTTTTTTAATAAAAACCATTATATTATAACTCTAATTCTGTTTTTATCTTCTGTATTAGTTTTAGTAGTGTTCCATTTGCGTATTTGACATCTTTTTCTTTTATTTTACCTCTTGTTTTTAGTAAATGAAGAGTATTTCTTGTTTCTCTTATTTTATTAATACTTTTATATAAGCTCTTACCGAGAGTGTTTTCTAATAATTTAATACAATCATAAAAACTAGGGTCAAACCTTTTGTCCTTCTTTCTTATTGCAACAACAACTTCACCTAAGTTATTCTGAAATTGGCTTCCAAGTTGAGCAATATGTGTAAATTTCTCTTCTTCTAGAAATAACTTTTTTTCTGAAAAATAATACAACAATAACGCTTCAATGATAGAAGCAGTGTAAAGAATAATTGTTCTGTATGATTCCTCTCGATTTTTTTCTGGAATTTTTTCACTCAACAACCAAAGTATTGATGAAAAATCAATAGAATTAATTATGTTATTTCTAAGTTTCTTATTTGAAATAAAATCGAAACCATCTTTGTCCATAAATTATTTTTTATTACGAGATGAATCAGCCATTTTTAGAAGCTTAGACAAAGAAGAAGCTCCTGTTTCTTTTAAAACGGTAGCGAGTTTTTTATCTGAACGATGCCCTAAATCTACACCATATTGTTTTTCTATGGTTCCAACAAGAGTATCTCCTCTTTTTTTGTGAATCATTTTACTCATAATCTTATTATATCAGAATATACTTTTATTCAAAGACAATTAATTTTTTTACAAAGCGACTATACTACGTATTTATAGTTCTGCATAGACTTAGCAAATAGCTCTTTTTCTGTCATTAATTAATATATGGAAACATATACAACAGCTAGGATTAATAAGGAGATATTAATACCAACACAAAAAGTTAAATATGTATTGTATGCAAGGAAAAGCACCGAATCAGAAGAACGTCAGGTTCTCTCAATTGATTCACAGGTTAAAGAAATGTTACAACTTGCTGAACGAGACGGTTTAGAAGTAGCAGAAATTAGAAGAGAATCACATAGTGCCAAAGAATCAGGCCAACGACCTGTTTACAAAGAAATATTAGAAGATATACGACGAGGTAGATTTAATGGAATACTTACTTGGGCACCCGATCGTCTTTCTCGTAATGCAGGTGACTTAGGAAGTGTAGTTGATTTAATGGATCAGCAATTACTTTTAGAGATAAGAACATATGGACAGCATTTTAAGAATTCACCAAACGAAAAGTTTCTATTAATGATTCTTTGTTCTCAAGCAAAACTTGAAAATGATAATAAAAGTGTAAATGTAAAACGTGGACTAAGAACTAGATGTGAAATGGGATTAAGACCAGGGGTAGCACCAACTGGATACTTAAATGAAAAAAGGACCGATAGAAAATGTCAGGCAATTTTAGATCCAGAAAGAGCACCAGCTATTAAGAAGATGTTTGAGAAAGTTGCCTATGAGCATTGGAGTGGAAGGAAGATATATAACTGGCTTAGATTCGATTTGAACTTTAGGACTTCAAATGGAAAGAAACATCTTAGTTTAGGGAATATATACAAAATATTAGATAACCCTTTCTATTATGGTGTTTTTGAGTATCCAAAGAAAAGTGGTA
>CALDKO010000041.1 GCA_937898165.1 uncultured bacterium
GCAGTAATATCACAAGTATTATTTGAACCTCTGGTGCCCTGGTAACATGCATATTGCTTTATTTGGTCATTATTTATTGAATCAAATGAAACTTTTGTAAAAACTTTTTCGATGGGAACATTCCAGCTATTACCATTAATATTCCAATATAACTCATCATAATTATCGAATGATACTAATGCATTTTTTACATTATACGAAATTATATATTCATGCAGCCCAGAAACAATTTTATTAGGATCTCCAATTTTTACCGTTAATGAATTATTACCTACTGATTTTTGGAACTGATACACTGATCCAGTTTGATCCTTTACCGAAATATCATCAATGGAAATTTCCGATCCGTCAGTATTGTTTAATGGAATAGTTCGAAATATCCCGTGTCGTGATTCTGATTCAAAATCGTACTGAATTTTTTCCGTGACTGAAATACTTGCATCGGAATGAATTTGTATATCACTTGCAAATGAATTAATTTTTTCAGCATGAGTAACTGCAGGAAAACAAAGCACTATTATCATGACAAAAAACATGGATAATGTTTTCCATGTTTTTATTTTTAATACTCGTTCACCAGTTTGAATAAAATTCATAAGAGGTACTATTACGTTTCACTTAATAAAAAATTAATAGAACTTAAATCAACATAACTGGACGCAATTCCACTGTCGTTTGTCGGTGGGATTACAATAACAATTGCTCTTGAATCATTAGAAGTAATATACACTACTGATCCATCTTGGTTTGACTGATACACATTAAAGGTATTATTCCCAAATGATTGTTCACCAGTATCTGTATATGTGTCCGAGTTTTTAATTTCTGTTTCAGGATTTACTGTTGTTATATCTGGGTAAAAGGTTACCGTTTCTGTTTTGGGATCATTTTGACTTGCACCTATTGTGACAGTTCCTTTTTGATTATTAGACAGAATAGATGCACTGCTCTTATAAGTAAATCGCCCGTAGGTTGATGATGGCAATGATTGCTTATTACTGGTAGTGGTAGACACTTTATTATCGATATTATTAAGAGAAACAGTTGCAACAGAAAACTCACCCTCTGCAGATCTATCTTTTACAAGAGAGTTTGTATCTTTATTTTTGTTGTTGAATCCCTTTTTGGAAGTATGCACTATAGTAATAATTGCAAATCCAATACCTACCAAAAGAATTATCACCAAACTACCAATTATTAGTTTATCCTTTTGAGAAACTTGCATACACTATTAGAATTTTACTTCAACCGGCTTACTTTCTACTCCATCATCTGGGATATCAAAATAAGTTGGTGCTGTAAAATTAAACATTTTTCCGATAATATTTCCAGGAAATACTTGGAGACCTGTTGTAAAATCACGAACATTTCCATTATAAAACCGACGAGCTGATTGAATTTTATTTTCTGTATCAGAAAGCTCTCTCTGTAGTTCCAAGAAGTTGGTGTTAGCTTTCAAGTCTGGATAATTTTCTGATAATGCAAAAATTGATTTCAGTGTTCCTGATAGTGCTGATTCTGCAGCTGCATGTTCTGGGTTTGCACCAGACATAGATTGCATTGCAGTGTTTCGAGCTTTGATAACTGCATCTAATGTTCCAGATTCATGGGTTGCATATCCTTTTACAGTATTTACAAGATTTGGGATCAAATCGTAACGACGTTTTAATTGCACCTCAATATCTGCCCAAGCTTCTGCTGCGCGATTTTTTAATGTTACAAAATGGTTGTATGTTCCAATAATCCAAATAATCAACACAGCAACAACTGTTAAAATAATCCAAAGTATCATCATAAAATTTAAAATAAAGTAATTAAAATGTGTACGAGCTGACACTCGGTACTGCTACTATAATACCATGGTTTATTATTATTTGACAACTATATAAATAAATGTATAATATGAAAAAACAACGCCATGAAAAATATCGAACTATCTGAGGAAGAGAAAGCTGAGCAACTTGAAATGCTTAAAAAGGAAGGTTTGGATGCACGGATCAGAAACCTGATTCAGCCAACTTGTCATATATTAGAGTTAAATAAATTAGAAATACGAATAGACAAAACAGAGATTGAGCTGGCTGAAAGAAAATTGGCAACAATTTTATTTTTAACAGGTGAGCTATCTAAAACAAAACAACCCTAGTTTCCTATGGTTGTTTTTTAATACAAAAATTCTATTTTTTTGATTGGCGATTATTCCAAACCACCAGTAGTGGTGCAGCAATAAATATTGATGAATATGTCCCGAAAAACATTCCTAGAAACATAGTCACTGACAACGTTCGTGTACTTTCTGGACCAAATACAACCAATGCAAGTATAGCAAACAAAACTGTTACAGACGTCATAATTGAACGAGTAAATGTTTCAGAAATACTTTTTCCAATAATTTCTGCAAACGGTAACGCATTTTTACCGTGATAAAATCGTTTTAGATTTTCTCGAATTCGATCAAACACTACAATAGTGTCGTTCACCGAAACACCAAGAATGGTTAAAATACCAACCACAAACAATGTGTCTACCTGTGTTCCTGACCATGCAAAGAATCCTGCAGGAATCAAAATATCATGGAATAACACTGCAATAACAATGACCCCATATTTCCATGAAGCAATTGGTTGTGAGATAGAACGAAATGCAAACGCTACGAATAATGTAATTGCAATTGAAATTAAAATAATCGCAACGAGTGATTTGGTTCGTAATTCCTTCCCGATTGATGGTCCAATGGTATTGAATCTCTTTTCTGTAAATTCTCCTGTTGAACCAATATTTTTAAGAAATGTGTCTTTATCAGATTGAGAAAGTACTGATGTTCGAATCAAAAATCCTTTTTCTCCAATTTTCTGCACAGATGCCTCAGGAATAACTGTTTTCACAGTTGCCTGAACCTGATCAAATGTTGGAACAACATTAGCATATTCAATTTCCAATGTTGATCCACCAGTAAAATCAATCCCCCAGTTGAACCCTTTTGATGCGATTCCGACTACAGAAACCAAAACCAATAAAATGGAAAATATAAAAAATATTTTTTTGTGTCGTAAGATAAACATATTATTTAGAAAAACCACTTGAGAATAAAAATCGTTTGATTCGACCTGCATGATTTCCTGCAATAACTTTCAAAAATACTTTTGAAACAGTCATAGCGGTAATCATAGAAACTAATACTCCTAATCCAAACGTAATTGCAAAACCTTTAATCAAAGTTGTACCAAACCACGCAAGAATCAAAGCAGAAATAATACTTGAAATATTTCCGTCACGAATTGAATTCCATGCTCGAGCAAAACCATCAGATACTGCCTCTGATAATTGTTTTCCAGATTTTAACTCTTCCTTCATTCGTTCAAAAATTAAAATATTTGCATCCACTGCCATACCAAGTGAAATAATAAATCCAGCAATTCCAGCCGATGTTAAGGTTACGGGAATATATTTGAACAAGAACAACATGAATAATGAATAAACCAAAAGTGAAATAGATGCAATAAATCCTGGTAATCGATACCAAAGCACAAGTAATAATACAATTGCAAGTAATCCAATAATACCAGCACGAACTCCTGCATGGAGTGCGTCAGCACCCAGTGTTGGTCCGATACTTTCTGTTGAAAGTAGTGTTACCGGAACTGGCAGTGCTCCTGAATTTAATCGTCCTACTAATTGACGAGCTTCCTCTGGTGTAAAGGTTCCGTTGATAACAGCCTTACCTCCTGTAATTGCCTCGTTTACTGTTGGAGCAGAAATAACTGAACCATCTAAAAATACAGCGATTTTCTTTCCTACATTATTTTTTGTAATCTCTTCAAACTTCTTTGCACCTTCTTCGTTAAATTGAAGAGCTACGATTGGTTGACTGGTTGTTGAATTAAATTCAAGAGTTGCGTGATCCAAATATTGACCAGTTAATCCTGTTGAAACGTACGGTCCAACTTTATCTAATGCCGAGGTTAAATCCAATGTTCCATTTTTAATCATACTTGCATTAATCACTAATGGTTTCTGAGGTTTACTTGGATCGTAATCAGGATTTTCTGTTTTAAATTCAAGCACCGGAGTCTGACCAATAATATCGAGGGCTTTTTTAACATCAGTAACTCCTGGTAAATCTACCACTAATCGATACTCTCGAGTTCCTGTTAAGGTGGTAGTTTCGTTAGTAACGGTTGCTTCACTAATACCCAATCCGTTTACACGTTTTTCAATCACCTCTCGCAATACTGATAACGCATCAGTTAGTTGTGTTGGTGGGATTGATGAAACATCTGCGTTATATACCAAATGAGTTCCCCCTGATAAATCGAGCCCTAATTGAAATGTCTTTGACTTGTCCATTTCTGTTTTATATACCAAAAAACCAATTCCACCGGCTAGTAATAATAAGATAACTGCAATGATTCGTTGTTTCCACATATAATCATAATTCTACACAAAATCATTAAAAAAACACCTTGACAAGTCGGTGTTTTGGATTAAAAAAATATAATGACCAATAATACAGCTAATGCAATTCGATACCATCCGAACAGTTTTAAGGCTCCTGGTTTTTTCATTATTTTCATAAAAAACTGTGCCACAAAAAACGCAACTATTCCAGACACTATTGTTCCAAATATCAGAACCTCCCATTGCTGTCCAGTAAACGAAAACCCTGTTTTTAATAGATCATAACCACTAGCCGCAAACATGGTTGGAATTGCCAAGAGAAATGCAGCATTTACAACACTTGAGATTGGTAATTTTTGCGCTAATCCACCGATTAAAATAGACCCTGACCTTGAAACTCCAGGAACCAATGCAAGTATTTGCCAGCAACCAAGTTTAAAGTATTCTGCTATTGATAACTCTCTAGGTTCATCTGTCGTAATGTTTTTTTCTGACACATTACTAAATGTATTCCCAAAATAAAGAAATACTAATCCTCCAACTGCAATTGCAATAATTTCAACTAGTATATTTCCCATCAATACATGTTTTACGATTGGATATACTAAAAATCCAATAATCGCAACCGGTAAAAATCCAATAATCATTTTCAAAATTAATTCTTTTGAAAAAAGAATCTGTTTTAAAAACAATATCCCCACCGCAGAAATGGCACCCAGTTGGATTACAATCAAAAACGATGAAACAAAATCACTATGAACAATCCCCAGTAATTTACTGGCAATATCCAAATGAGCTGTTGATGATATTGGTAAAAATTCTGTAATACCTTCGACTATCCCCAAAATTAACGCCTGAAAAAAAGTAATCATAATTATTTTTTATAATGTTTACGCACGATACGAACAACCGTGTGCCCAATTAATAGCCCTAATAACGCACCGACTGCAATATCCAATGGATAATGAATCCCAACCACCATACGTGCAATACCAATCATAAACGCAACAATAACGGCCAATACACCAATATGTTTATGTCGATCATGCAACATAACCGCAAGAGCAGTAAAAACTAATGTGTGCCCTGATGGAAAACTTTCATTCCAACCATAATAATACAAAGGTGTAATTCCCTCTAAAAATGGTCGTGGTTCTGGGATTAACATTTTAAATACCCATTGGAACAATAAAGCCACGGTTAATGTAAATACTATTTCCCAAAACGACAACTGAAATATTTTATATTTTCGGGTAATTACCGCTCGTAACATATCAACTGCCAGAATGATAATTAAACCACCTAAAAAGATCCATGGAATAAAACGTGCGATAAAAACAACAACTGATGGTGAAACTACAGAGAGCACTGCATGTTGTAGCCACATCATAAAAGGGATTTGAAATGTAGTAATCATATATAATGTATTATACTCCTAAAAATTCATGAGTGGTATCATCGCGGTGAACTCCTCGTCGATAACGCGATAATGAAAATAATATTCCAATAGCCAGACACTCTGCAATGAGGTGCGATCCTCCATAGCTCATAAACGGTAATGTAATACCCGTCACTGGCAAAATACCGATATTCATACCAATATTAATAATGACGTGACTGGCAAAATAAATTCCAATCCCCAGGGCGTATAATGTTTCAAAATTTGTCGTTCCTGAAATAGATAATTTTATAATCCTCCAGAAAATTATTGCATAACACAATAATACCAAGATCGATCCTACAAACCCCCATTCCTCTGAAAATGCTGCAAAAATAAAGTCTGTCTGATATTCTGGCAAGAAATTCAATCGTGACTGTGTTCCAAATCCTACCCCTTTACCGATAACTTGACCTGAACCTACTGCAATCATGGATTGATATGCATTGTACCCTGTACCCCGTACATCAGCCAAAGGGTTTAAAAAATTCATAATGCGAGCCTTTTGATATGGTTTAAATACAAACCCCCATAACAATGTGCCAACAATTAATCCAACTGTTGTTAACAATAATAAATGTTTTTTTGAAAGTCCTGACACCATCATCATTCCAAACCAAATACATCCAAAAATAATTGCAGACCCAAAGTCAGGCTGGAGAAATACCAAGAAAAATGGAATAAAACAATACACTCCGGTTATTATTAAATGACGAATATCGGCAATTTCTACATGACGACGTGATAAATATTTTGCCATGATTAAAATCAACACAATTTTTACTAAGTCAGATGGCTGAAATGAAACACCTCCCAAATTAAACCAACTCGTCGCACCTTTTGCAGTTTTTCCAAGAAGTATTACCAAAATCAGAATGAAATTAGAAAACCCATATAATGAAAACATCATCCATGGTTTTTTCAAAAATGACATATCAACATTTGATGTAACAAATAAAACACCAAGTGCTACTAGTGCCCATATACTTTGCTTTAACAAATATCCATCATTAGAACCTAGGGACGCCATAGTTATCGTACTAAAAAACATCAATGCAACCATTGGTCCAACGATCCACCAATCAATTGTGTGTGTCTTTAAACTTGGCATAGTAAATTAATAAGCGGTTGGTTGAATAAATGGATTAATGCGTGGAATAATTTCACGACGCGCTGCTGCTCCGGAAAAAGGTTCTGGCCAAGAGAAATATACATTTACAGATTCCTCTGGGCCAATTTCATCTATAAATGTCTGGCTCGCTGCAAGAGCATTGCCGTCAGTATCATATACGATTGCGACAACAGGAATATTTTTAAATGTTTCAATCGTTTTATTTCGTACTACCGCTGCAATTTTAGGAGATGTTTCCAAATCTGACAGAACGTCCCCTTCTGCAACTAAATTCTGATCGTTGAATCGTTCATCGATTCTTATAAACTCAGGTTGTTGTAAAAACTTCAAAAATGCAGTTTTTGGAATACGATTCCCTACCTTGATAGCTGTTTCAAAAATTGCTGTTCGATCATTCGGACCGATAAATGTTTCGCCTTTTATTGGCTGGCTCACTAAAATATTTTTATCATCATATAGCCGTAATTCGTATGGAACTTTTTTAACTCCATTTCCAATGTTTTGGTTTTCGATATATGATACGACTGAATACACATCCCCAGTGATTTTCAGTGGACGTGTCCATAACGGTATTAATGGTTTTACATCAGCTACACACATCAAATTACACACACCACCACAATCGATACCACGTTCATCCTGATTTTTAATTCCATCCGTACAGGTTGGATCGTGCTTAATATATTTAAAATAAACAACCACAGATGAAATAACCACGATAATTAAAATCAGTGTTCCAATAATTTTTACCTTGTGTGTTGTAGACCAATCCATAATAAACCTTATGATACCAGAAACAGGATGCAAAATCCAGGAACTATGATTCCTAGACACCTTCTAGAAAAGATAATATACTCCAATTATGGAAAAAATAATTCAAAAAAATGTTGAACAATTGAAAGATAACTACTATAACGACAAGGAATCTGACGACACATTAGAATCATTACAGTTACAGGGGTCAAAATTACTTTCTCGCTATACAGAACTTTTTGAACGATGGAAAAATAACAATGATCTTACAGATGATGAGACTCAGGAAATGACCTCATTAAGTACTGAGTTAGAGTCACTTAAAGAAAAAATGGAATTACTAGAATCTAAACAAAAATAAAAATACCCTCATACATGAGGGTATTTTTATATTCAATACTTTGTTCCGGCGACACCTACTCTCCCGGTAAAACCAGTACCATTGGTGGATTAGCGCTTAACGACTCTGTTCGGAATGGGAAGAGGTGTGACCACTATCCTAAATCACCAGAACAAAATACTGAATATTTTGCGCACATATAAATTAAATGAATGAATGTAAATATAGATAAGTTTCTTATTAAAAAATAACTTATTAAAACGTTACTGCGTATTATTCTTAAATAGTGATGTGATATACACATTTCCTAATAGGAATACGGATCATTAGTACTTCTCGGCTCCATGCATTACTGCACTTCCACCTAAAGCCTATCAACCTAGTCATCTTCTAGGATCCTACGATTTCTGATCTTGAAGTTGGCTTCCCTCTTAGATGCTTTCAGAGGTTATCCTTTCCCGACATAGCTACCCAGCGATGCACCTGGCGGTACAGCTGGCAGACCAGCGGTCAGTTCATTCCGGTCCTCTCGTACTAGGAACAAATCTTCTCAAAAATCAACGCCTGCAGTAGATAGGAGACCAACCTGTCTTGCGCATATTAGTTTTACATCTGAATTATGTGATGAGACATTTTTCAGAACCTTTGTTACCAAAGGGATCGGACTGTAGCTTATTCTTTGCTGTCATCCTGGCGGATGCCAGGATCTTAAGATTCTGGAACAAGTCCAGAATGACAATACAAAGAACTTCAACGTTCAGTCTCTACGGGTGGTTTTTACAAACCTTCCCTCGGAATTATCCATCATAAAATGATTGGGATTTTTCCGATATCAGTTGAATATGCAATATATGTCGCCATATAATGCCGCCGCAATGATTGGTACTATCTATTTTTATTATTTATTAAAACGAAAAAACCTGATTGTGTCGTATTTCAGAACTTGATTCAGACTGTATAGGAGTCATTAAGATTATATAAATACAATAATGACAACTCCTAAACGGTCTGAACCCAGCTCGCGTATCTTTTTAATTGGCGAACAGCCAAACCCTTGGGACCTTCTCCAGCCCCAGGATAAGATGAGCCGACATCGAGGTGCCGAACACCGCCGTCGATATGAACTCTCGGGCGATACTAGCCTGTTATCCCCGGGGTAGCTTTTATCCGTTGATCTTCCCACGCATCTAAAGCGTTAGGTCGGTTCACTATGCTCTGCTTTCGCACCTGCTCGACATGTACGTCTTGCAGTCAAGCCAGCTTGTGCCATTACACTATCGGCATGGTTTCCATTCACGCCTAGCTGACCTTTATAGGCCCCTCCGTTACAATTTAGGAGGGATTCGCCCCAAACAAACTACCCACCACACACTGTCTCTGAACGTTTTTTCGTCCAGGTTAGGACATATCAAAATTGAGAGTGGTATTTCACTGACGAGTATCGTATAGCCAAGACCATACGCATAACCTCTCCCACCTATGCTACGCACAATTCCAATATGCCCAATGTGAAGCTATAGTAAAGCTCCCGGGGTCTTTTCGTCTAACTGCAGGTAACCGGCATCTTCACCGGTATTGTATTTTCACCGAGCTAATCCTCGAGACAGTTCTCCAGTCGTTACACCATTCGTGCGCGTCGGAATTTACCCGACAAGGTAATTCGCTACCTTAGGACCGTTATAGTTACGGCCGACATTCACCAGGGCTTATATCAGCCAGCATACAACATGCAATGCACGATCATTTGATCACGCGCTGTATGTTGTATACCACCGATATTTAACCTTCTGGCATTGGTCAGGTGTCACCCCCTATACATCATCTTACGATTTCGCAGGGAGCTGTGTTTTTGATAAACAGTCGCCAGAGATACTTTCGCTGCGGCCCATGTAGTTAAACATGGGCAAGCCTTATTCCAAAGTTACGGCTGCTTTTTTGCCGAGTTCCTTGAGGATTACTCACTCGTTCGCCTTGGTCTACTCGACCTGACTACCTGTGTCGGTTTACGGTACGGATTCATTGCAATTGAATGCTAGAAGATTTTCTTGGAAGACTATTCTTCCCCCTTCTGGAACCCGAAGGCTCCAGTCGTCGCGCTTTCGAGAGTATGTGATATCCGGATTTTCCTAAATATCCTCTCTACCAGTACGAGCGTCAAATCCAATAATGCGTGGGGAATTATGTTCTCCGTCCCTCCATCGCTTGCAATAAAGTCATGGAATATTAACCATGTGTCCATCGGATGCGGCTATCGCCATCTCCTTAGGCCCGACTAACCCGCTGTCGATTGTCGTTGCAGCGGAAACCTTAGTCTTTCGGCGGACAGGGATTTCACCTGTCTTGCGGTTACTTGTGCCAACATTCTTACTTGTACACGCTCCACGGTGGCTCACGCCTTCCGCTTCATCGCAGAGTACAATACTCTCCTACCGCTTATGCATTTCATGGAAGATCCAAACATAATGTTTGGAATAAATTAATTTAATTGGTTATAAAAGTCGAGAAGGCTGGATTTGAACCCGCGGCCTCCACCTTTGTAAGGTGACGCTCTAGCCAACTGAGCTACTTCCCGGCTTTTATAATAAACCAATTGAAAAAACTATTTGAAGGAATTTATATCCTCCATGAAATGCACAAACCCTCAGCTTCGGTACTACATTTTAGCCCCGATTATTTGCGGCGCGAATTCTCTAGATGAGTGAGCTGTTACGCTTTCTTTAAAGGATGGCTGCTTCTAAGCCAACCTCCTCATTGTCGGAGAAATTTCACCTCCTTAAGTGCACTTAATGTAGATTTAGGGACCTTAACTTGAGATCCAGGGCTGTTTCCCTTTCGACTCGTGGAGCTTCGCCCCCACTGTCTGACTGCTATGCTATTTACCATCTGGTATTCGGAGGTTGATAGGTTTGGCGAGCTTTCACCCTGTCCAAACCAGCCAGTGCTCTACCCCCAGAGGGAACACATAACGCTATACCAAAATATATTTCGGAGAGAACCAGCTATTACCAGGTTCGATTAGCTTTTCACTCCTTACCACAGGTCATCCAAAGGAATCGTACGACCAACTGGTTCGGGCCTCCCCCCATATTTCTACGGGGTTCACCCTGCCCATGGTAAGCTCACCTGGCTTCGGGTCGTATGCGTACGACATTAATTTCGCCCTATTCAGACTCGGTTTCCCTATGGCTCCATGCTTTTATAGCACTTAGCCTGCCGCATGCATACACTCGTTGGCTCATTCTTCAATAGGCACGCCGTGACGGTTGTAAACAACCGCTCCGACTCCTTGTAGGCGTATGGTTTCAGATCTATTTCACTCCCCTCACAGGGGTTCTTTTCACCTTTCCCTCACGGTACTAGTTCACTATCGGTCTCTTGATGTATTTAGCCTTACCGGTTAGTTCCGGCAGATTCCTCCGAGCTATTCGTGTCTCGAAGTACTCAGGAACATTGTAAAAGATCTTCAAATTTCGGTTACGGGGATGTCACCCTCTATGCCACACCTTTCCAGATGTTTCACCTATTCAAAGATTTTGTAACTTTTTGTCTTTACGACTTCAATGTCCTACAACCCCCGATTCAGCTCGCTATATTCAATATATTGCTATATTAACTACAGCGAGCTTATTCGGGTTTGGGCTAGATTCCGTTTCGCTCGCCGCTACTCAGGAAATAACATTTGTTTTCTTTTCCTCTAGGTACTGAGATGTTTCACTTCCCTAGGTTTGCTTCCATCATACAATGGATATCCGTCATTTAAATACGGATGGGTTTCCCCATTCAGAGATCTCCGGGTCACAGGTTAATTGCCACCTCACCGAAGCTTATCGCAGGCAGTTCACGTCTTTCGTCGCCATCAAGAACCAAGGCATTCACTATACGCCCTTAAATTTCCTATTAGGAAATCTATATATCACTTCATCATGCTGAAGAATTAAAAAAGCATGATGGTTTGCCGAATCGTTTAAACAGACGATTCGTCGTATGACACGCTGGTCATACACTTTTTAAGAATGTTAATACACAGTAACTTTTTAATACGAGTTATTTTTTTACTCAATAAAAATACTTACCTATATTTACAAATCCAGCTCTATTGGGATAACAGTGGTTATCACATAAGTGTGACTCCAAAAATAATTAATAGGCTGGACATTCATTTGACAATGTACTATGACTGGAACACTAAATTCCGTTCCCGAGGGAGCAATATTTATTTCACAGTCACAAAGGCGAGTATAGCTGAATCAGAAATAAAGTCAAGCGTTTTCCTGGCTTTTCTGTTGATAACATAACCTTTTATAATTCCCCTGAAAAACTGGAAGTATACATCTGAAAAATACACCAAAAAACCACCTTTTTATAGATGGTTTTTAATGGTTTCTAAAAGACATTGTGTCTTTTAGTTATTATTCTCGACTTACCATTTTCCCGATGTCAGACCAAATGCGTGAAGCATGTTCTTTTCCACCAAGACCAAATGCAAGTCCTCCTGCTAGTGCAAACATTGCAAGGATAGCAATAAAGATTGTTTGGATTAATCCTGCAGCAATTCCAAGTTGTGAAAGTGCGATCAATAATGCAAAGATCCAGATAGCCCAAGTTGCGATTGATCCAACAAAATTTGCTGAATGAATACCTGCAGCTTTTGCTGATCCTGTTACCATACGTCCTGCAGCACGAGCTACAACAGATGCAAGTAATATTACCAATGCTGCGATTAATACGTTAGGTAGGAATACCAAAACGATTTGTTGTAGGAATGCATTCAATTCACTGAGACCTAGGATATCAAACACTGCTACTAGGAATACGATGATAAGGAACCATTTTACAAGACTTCCAATGATTGAGCCCAGACTAAATTTGTACCCGGCACGATTAAATGTTTCATTGATTCCTGTTTTTGAAAGAGCTGAATCTACTCGTGTAAGATCAATTAAATGTTTGATTGATTTTCCTACTAAGTGAGCCAAAACCCATCCAATAACGAAAATGATCAATGCGAACAAAATGGCAGGAAGATAACTGATAATACCAAACCAAATAGATTGTAGTGATTGTGCGAGAACAAGCCCGCTTGTTTGAAGTAACATAAATTAAAGTGTAATAAAAACAGTTATGATTAATCTGCCATGCCGGAACCTCGGGCATAGACATCTATAGTATACCAAATTAATAAAAAACAATGCAAGTATTATGAAAGCTGTGGAATTACCAGCTGATTAATAACCTTTTGGTGTGGGTAATCAAATACATCACGAATCAACTTGTCATACATTTTAATACGGTACATGAATTCTTCAGTACTGAACGTTGCATAACGCAATTCCTTCCCTACTTCGGATTCCAGCATTGCCATATTTTTTTGGATTAATCCTGTATCTAATTTATCGCCAACAAAAACCATATCAACTGATCGATGTAAATCTTTCATAAAGATCCCTGAGATTACCAGTAACTTAATTTTTCCTGCTTTTTTAAATCGAGCCGGTAGATCTGACAGCGTCACTAATTCTGATTCCAACAATAATGATTCTAACTGCTCAAGTAGTGGAAAGTCAGGATTAACCATATACACGGTCATTTTTTTCTTGGTTGATGTCACTTTTTTCCGAGTCTCCTTAAATACTACTTTTACCATTTCTTTTTTTTCGATAAATTCTGATTTTTCAAGTAATGACAATTCTGAACGTAGAATTGTTGGGCTGACTTTTGTTTTCTTTAATAACTCATCCTTGGTAAATCCGTACGTTGGGTGAAACAAAAATAATCGCATCAATTTTACACGTGCTTGGGATCCAATAATTTTTCCTAACATATCTATGGTAGTGCTCATATGGTGCATAGTATATCATTGTCTCAAATTATTTTGCAAACAATTCCACTCTTGCTAAAACCCCTTAAAACAGGTGACATAAAAAGCACCCATTTCTGCGTGCTTTTGTAACTATTTAAATTATAGCCTGGATACCATGTAGTAACCCATGATAACCGGTTTTGAATCTGGAACATCTGGGTTTGGGGTCAATTTAATCTCGTATCCAGGAAAATCAAGCTTAAAGAAATCCTCAACTTCAGCACCGATCAAAAATTTGTCATCCACGTGAGGTGTCGCTCCTTTGATGCCGGCATGTTCCTGCATAAAAATATCTTTTTTTGCTTTTGTTTTTGCTTCATCCAAAGAATACGCAGGAATTAATAACTGTTTATGAATTTCCTTATCATCACCCTCTGTGTATCCACCTAGATTAATAAAATACAGATCAAGTTTTTTCTCTGCAAGAACCGTGGTTATTGGCACAATCTCAACAGCATAACCGCCAATTTGTTCTACCGTAATACAGGTATCAATATGCACCTGATCTCCTGGAAGTCCTATAAAATCTAAAATTGGTTTTTTACAGTCACTCATGTTTCTCCCAACTGTAAAAAACACGTCATGCTGTTCAATATTTCTTGGCTTTGGTTTGAAGCCTAAATAAAACTTAAATAATTTTAAATTGTTCATATTATTGTTTTTACCTACCTTAACGATTTAACAACCTTTGTCAAACAAAAAATCCAACCATTGGTTGAATTTTTTGTTACGTGAATTATTTCAATTCTACTTTTCCACCTGCGTCTTCGATTTGTTTTTTCAAAGCTTCGGCATCTTCTTTTTTCATTCCTTCTTTCAAAGTTGCTGGTAAGTTGTCTACCATGTCTTTTGCTTCTTTAAGACCAAGACCGAGAGCTTCTTTAACCACTTTCATAACAGCGATTTTAGCACCACCATCAGATGAGAGAACTACTGTGAATTCATCTTTTTCTTCTGCTGCTGCTCCACCTGCTGCAGGACCTGCAACTGCAACTGCTGCAGCTGAAACTCCGAATTTAACTTCAAATAATTTAACGAGTTCGTTTAAATCCAAAACTGACATGTTTTCAATTGCTTCAACAATTGTTTTGAATTTTGCAGGAACTTCTACTGCAACATTGTTTTCATTTTCCATAATTTTAAATCAATAATTAATAAATAAGTTATGCAGTTTTCTTTTCTGCAATTTTTGATAATGCAATTACCATTCCTTGGATTGGTGAATTGATTACATTTACAAACATTCCGCGTAGGACTTGCGGTGAAGGAATTTCGGCGATCGCTTGCATTTCTGCAGCAGTCATATATTTTCCTTCAAACATTCCTCCTACCACAGTAATGTTATCGTTGAATTTTTTCTTGAAAGAAAAGATTTCACGAGCTGGCGCGATCAAGTCAGTACCATAGGCAACTGCAAGTTCTCCTCCAGAAAGTTTTGGCATATCACCAACAATTGATGAGTCAGACAATGCTTTTGTGAACAATGTTTTCTTTGCAATAGAGTAACCTCCGTTTTCAGCACGTAATGATGAACGTAATCCGTTGATATCATTTACGCCGATTCCTTTGATGTGTAGAAATACCATTGATGCTGCATTGTTTACAATATCTGTAAATTTATTCAACACTACTGATTTTTCTGCTTTTGTAAGAGCCATAATTTGGAATACCTATTTATAGATAGATATCAAATTAACCAATAATAAATTCTGCGATTAAACAGAATAACGCAATGAGTCATTTTCGACCTAGGTGGGATATTTCATCATAAAAGTAAGCTTTTATGAACCCAGCCGTCTCGGGTGCGTACCGTGACAATGTAACATAGTTTACAAAAAAGGCAAGCACTTTGGCTTACCTGTATCAGTCTTTAAAACTGGTTATAATGTCTTTTGTTAATTCAAAAAATGCCTTAGGAATACCTTTTGCAACATTCCACATTTCAGTAACAATTGGAATCATCCAACCCTTTCCAAAGGCTACATCGTACAAAAATGCAAAGATTACTACAAACACAATAATAGTAGATTCAGATCGA
>CALDKO010000042.1 GCA_937898165.1 uncultured bacterium
GACGGATCATTTACAGTAGTACCAAACAAAGAAACAGGAAAAGATGAGATTCGCTTTGGGTTGTACTCAATCAAAAACTTTGGTGAAGGAATTGCTGAGTTTATTATCGAACAAAGAAAACAAGGAGGACGATTTGCTAGCGTTGAAAACTTCCTTGAACGAATACTTCATAGAAACTTAAACAAAAAATCATTAGAAGCACTCATTATATGTGGAGCGATGGATATGTTTGGTGAACGAGGATATTTAATGGCAAATATAGAGGAAATGCTTACGTTTAATAAATCTCTTGCAGAAGAAAATAATAAAGGATCTATTTCATTATTCGATGGGATGGATGACGCACCAACCGCACGACTGATTATGAAACAAGCTCCAGATATCAGTCGTAAGCAAGCACTCGCCTGGGAAAAAGAGCTTCTTGGTCTATATGTTTCTGGTCACCCTCTTGATATATATAAAGAAAGGTTTGATAAGAGCGGTACTAGTATCAAAAAAATAAAACATGATGTACCTCATGGGGTCAGCACCGTAATTGCAGGAATTGTGGAAGATGTTCGTGAAATATACACAAAGAAAAATAATGATAAAATGGCGTTCATTAGAATCAAGGATCTTAATGATACATTAGAATGTGTAGTATTCCCAAAAACATTTTTAGATGTCCGCAGATTATGTGTTACAGAAACATTAGTACTAGTTAAAGGTAAGGTTTCTGAACGAAACGGAGAACTATCTATGATAGTGGATGACATAAAAGAATTAGTATAAATAAAAACTCTGCCAATGCAGAGTTTTTATTTATTATTAAATTTGAAAACTTTTATTAATGAGGCCTTTCTTTATACTCATTGTTTCAGAAGTAAATAATCTATCATAACCACCCGATGCATTTTTTACATCAACGGTTACATAATAATCACCGTTAGTTAACAATAGATAATATTGTCCTTTGTTATTTGTTACTCGCTGTGCAATTTGAGTTCCCAAATGAGCACTCCACACACGAATAACTGCAGACGCGACTGGTTTCCCTGTTGCATCAGTGATAACACCCAGACTTACTGGTCCAAAGCCAACAATATGGAGTAAGGTAAAGAATATATATAATCCAAATACGATACTGTTCCATATATTTGGAGAGGTAATAATTGCAAAAATAGAGAAAACAAAACCTATTGCAAATAGTACTGTTGAAATTGTTTCCCACAATTTTGAGTTTCGGGTAAAGAAATCAAAGAGACCCATTCGTTTTTTCTCCTCTTGGTTCCAGTCAATTTCCATGCGATCCATTGGCATATTAAGTGTTACGACAGCATTTTTATTATCATCTGTCACGGTAAACACCTCACCAAAATATAAATCACCATATACTTCATCAGATTGTCTTCCTGCTAATTTTTGTGAAGGAAATTGATAATGAGTTTTTTGGGCAGTCATTCTGTAGTTTCCTACAGAAAGCAAAAATCCATATCGTCCATTAATGTCAGTAATTTTTGTATCAATCACTGCATTGGTATCTGCGTTATACACAGTTACATATGCCGGGTCGATTGTTTGTTTTGATTCTGAATCATACACAATTCCCCATGGTCGACGACGTCGGTAAAATGGAATCGAGAATATCAAGTTTGTTATACGTGTCGTAAATCCGGGAATAGTACTGAGTAACCCCATCGCTCCAATCGCAATAGCAACTGGTTTCACCGATTCAACAATACTACTCATTACTCTCAAAGTAGAACTATTACCAAAAGATGATGAAGGTGTTGTTGGTGGATTAGTAGGTGGGTTCGTTGGAGGAGTTGTCGGCGGTGTTGTTGGTGGATTAGTAGGTGGGTTCGTTGGAGGAGTTGTCGGCGGTGTAATAACAGGATTATTTTCACTGTTATCCAAAGCATCTATACACCCCGGATCTGCTGGATAATCAATTAATCCGTCGCTATCATTATCAATACCATCTGAACACATTGTTGATGGTCCAGGACCACCGGTCGGAGGGTTATTACATCCATCCCATGATGTTTTAAGCCCCTGATTAGTTCCATCAGGTGATGATAATTGGATCCATCCATAATTTTGTGACCATACGGTCCCGGTAATCATTCCAGTATTAGGGTTAATTTTTGGCTTATTTGCACCAACCGCTTTGGTCGGAGCAAAGTTAATCCATCCAGTATTCTCACCCCATGCATATCCAGATAATTGTCCCTGACATGTATTTTTTACTCCAGCAGTTGGTCCAGCATTAGTAAATGGCCCGAGATTGATCCACCCAACAGTTTCACCCCAAATCTGACCAGTAACTTTTGTATCGGTAACGGTTGCCGGAACTGTTGCATTTGCAGGTTTCCAATTAATAAAATCATTGGTTGCATTATTATCCAAATCTGAATTTAAAAACTGTGAATATTTTAAAGTAGAGTCGATATTTCCAGCCGCAAAAACAGTCTGGGAGGTAAAGGTTCCCAAAATAGATAGAGCAATAATAAAAGTAATCTTAAGATGTTTCATAAATAAAATAACAATATGCGAAACGATTATCAGTAATGTCTAAAGTATACCATTAGTATTATAAATAATGCAATAACCATTAATATAAAAAACACCTGATCAGGTGTTTTTTATAAAAAATTATTTTCGTGACTTGATAACTTCGTCTGCAACGTTTTGCGGAACGATATCGTATCGTGCAGGCTCCATGTTGAATGATCCACGACCTTCGGTCATTGAACGCAAAATCGACATGTATCCAAACATTTCTGACAATGGAATAATCGCACGAACAACTTTCGCCATTCCTCGATCATCCACTGATTCAATCTGTCCACGTTTTGATGAAACGTTTCCAGTAATATCCCCAAGGAATTTTTCTGGAATAACAATTTCAACATTCATCATAGGTTCTAGGATTACAGGACGAGCTTTTTGAACCGCTTCCTGAACAGCCTGAGATGATGCAATTTTGAAGGCAATTTCACTTGAGTCTACATCGTGGTATGAACCATCGAATAGTTCAACTGAAAGATCCACAATTGGATATCCAGCCAATACTCCACGTGACATTGCTTCTTTTGCACCTTTCTCTACAGCTGGAATATATTCCTGTGGTACCACACCTCCTTTGATGTTGTTGATAAATTCAAACCCTCCATCACGTTTTGTGTTTTTAGGAAGATCTTCAACAGCAACAGAATAATCAAGAGGTTTAACACGTAATTTAACGTGACCATACTGACCTTTACCTCCAGACTGTTTAACGTATTTGTTTTCAACTTCAGTTTCCTGAGTAATTGTTTCTTTGTACGCAACCTGAGGTCGTCCAGTGTTTGCCTCTACGTTGAATTCGCGTCGCATACGGTCAACAATAATATCGAGGTGTAATTCTCCCATTCCCCAGATAATAGTGTCTCCTGTTTCTGAATCTGTAGTAACTCGGAATGTTGGATCTTCTTGAGTCAAACGTGACAAAGCCATACCCATTTTTTCTTGGTCTGCTTTTGTTTTTGGTTCGATTTTCAAAGAGATTACTGGTTCTGGAATTTTAATTTCTTCCAAGATAATTGGGTGTGCAGGATCACATAATGTGTCTGAAGTTTTTGTATCTTTTAGACCTACTGCAGCTGCAATATCTCCAGCAAATACTTTTTTCACTTCTTCACGTTCGTTAGCATGCATACGCAAAATTCGTCCGATTCGTTCCTTGTTCCCTGTTCGAGTGTTCAAGATATATGAACCAGCTTCAAGTGTTCCAGAATACACGCGGAAGAAAATCAATTGTCCTACGAATGGATCTGTCGCAACCTTGAATGCAAGAGCTGAGAAAGGTTCTGAGTCAGATGCTTTTCGCTCGAGAGCTGCACCTGTGTCAGGATGAATTCCTTTTGGAGATGGAATATCAGTTGGTGCTGGTAAATAATCAACAACACCGTCGAGTACCAATTGAACTCCTTTGTTTTTTAGAGCAGTACCTGCAAATACAGGAACGATTTTATTAGCAATAACCGCCTTTCGTGCAACCACTTTCAAATCTGCAACAGGAAAATCAGTTTTTCCATCAAGGAATTCCATCATCATTGCATCATCCTGTTCTGCAATTTTTTCAATCAAGATATCATGGTATTTCTGAGCATCAGCCTTGAATGCTTCAGGAATTTCTTTTTCAATTACATCTGATCCCATGTTTCCTTCGAAATAATAAGCCTTCATTTTCAACAGGTCGATTACTCCCTCCATGTTTTCTTCTTCACCAATTGGAATTTGGAATCGTACAGCGTTTTTTGTAAGACGATCTAAAATAGACGCGAATGATCGTTCAAAAGACGCACCTGTTCGGTCCAATTTATTGATGAAACAAATACGTGGAACGTTTCCTTCATCAGCATAACGCCAGTTAGTTTCAGATTGTGGTTCTACTCCGGCAACTCCGTCGAATACTACAATTGCACCATCAAGCACGCGCAAAGATCGTCGTACCTCAATAGTAAAGTCGATGTGACCTGGTGTATCGATAACGTTGAATCGAGTTTTTTTAGCAGTATCTTTTTTGTCTTCAGTATAAGTTGGAGTCCAAAAACAAGTCGTCGCAGCAGACGTAATGGTAATTCCTCGTTCCTGTTCCTGAACCATCCAGTCCATAGTTGCAGCACCGTCATGCACCTCACCAATTTTGTGAGAAACACCTGTGTAAAACAAAATACGTTCTGATGTAGTAGTTTTACCCGCGTCAATGTGGGCAATTACTCCAAAGTTTCTAGTTCTTTCTAATGGATAATCTCGTTGCATAAATAATGGCTTTATTTCTAAAGGGGCTAATGATAATAAATTCCTTTATAAGACTGATACTGTAACCTAAAAAGGGCTTTTTTGCAAGAAAAATGCCCTGTTAGGGACATCTTTTTCTTAATAAAAATCTGGGTATATATCTTCAGAAAAAAATTCGAGATTTTTAGGATCATCTTTAAGATCTAAATCAATACATATATCGGTTTTTTCTCCCGATTTAAGTATCTTATCGCTTGTTCTATTTTTATATGAATAAGGTGCTATATCACTACTATACCCACTTCTCTGAACTCTTATGTCATAATTCACACGTTTTAAGACTTTATGTGTTTTATTTTCAATCGTTATAAATATCTTTCTTTGTGCAAGTTCTGCTTTTGCGGCATCCATGTTAATATCTTCCAATTCATAACCTCGTTCAATAAGACCATTCAGAATCTCGACCTTATTAAGACCTGAAGGAGCTTCACTTAGAATCATATTTATCTTTTCCTTACTTAATCTAATACCATTTACAGGAAAATAAATTTCACAATCATCTGGACTATATCT
>CALDKO010000043.1 GCA_937898165.1 uncultured bacterium
CTAATTTGAATATCAATCCCTTTTCGTAATTTATTTTCTTTATAGGGTAGAAAGACGATTAATGATACTCCACCGATCACAATTAGAATTAAGACTAGGATACTAATCCATTTTAATCTTTTTTTAAATTTATCTGAAAACGAAAATCTTTTCATGTTTAAATAGTACCATATCGCGCAATAAGTTCAACAAAAAACCACCCAAGGGTGGTTTTTTGTGTGTAGGATATTACCAAGCAAAGTGTGCGAAAGCCTTGTTAGCTTCTGCCATTTTGTGAGTGTTATCTCGTTTTGCTACAGCTGAACCTTCGTTATTACTTGCAGCAATAATTTCAGTTGCTAATCGCTGCATCATTGGAGCTCCTTTTTTAGATCGTGAAGCCTCGATAATCCATCGAATTGCAAGAGCTAAACGTCGTTCTGGGCGAACTTCGCGAGGAACCTGGTAGTTTGCACCACCGATTCGTCGTGATCGTACTTCTGTTAGTGGACCTGCGTTTTTAAGTGCTAGTTCAAAAACTTCAAGCGGTTTGTCGTTTCCAGTTTTTTCTTTAATGATATCAAAGGCACCGTACACGATTCCTCGTGCTGTTTCTTTTTTACCATCCCACATGATGCAGTTGATGAATTTTTCAACTCGTACTGAATCATATTGATTATCCGGTTTAGGGATATTTCGATTGTTTACTTTATGTCGCATACTGATTTAAGAAGCTTAAGCTTTTGGTTTTTTAGCACCATAACGAGATCGACCTTTTTTACGATTTGCTACTCCTTGTGCGTCGAGTACTCCTCGGACAACGGTGTAACGTACTCCAATCAAGTCTTTTACACGACCTGAACGGATGAGTACCACACTGTGTTCCTGTAAGTTGTGCTTGATACCTGGGATGTAGGCAGTAACTTCCATTCCGTTTGATAACCGAATACGAGCGATCTTTCGAACAGCCGAGTTAGGTTTTTTTGGAGTAGTTGTAGTTACTTTTGTACACACTCCACGTTTGAATGGAGATGGATAATAGGTAGGACTATTTTCAAGTGTGTTGAAACCACGGCGAAGTGCCACCGCCTTTGGTTTGTAGACCACTTTTTTGCGTCCTTTTCGGGACAATTGGTTAAGTGTTGGCATAATAAATAATGCAAAAATGAAAATTAAACGGTAAATAATGAATATAAAATATGATAAGTATTTTTCTATTCGGTACAATGGTTACCTGCATTGAAACAGGAGCTAATTTGGTAACTCTATGGTTACCTGTCCTACACAAGACAATGCCATACAGTATACATAATAATTGAAAATAATCAAGGAATTAAACAAAAAAACAAGAAAAACCACCGGATAAAAACCGGTGGTTATATTAATTATATGGTGAAACTATTGAAAAAACAGTTTTTGGATCTTTGTTTCACCCTTTGCAGTAATGAATGCGATGTAATAACAGCTCCGTGGAAGTGAACTAATGTTAATTGCATCCTGACCATTTATTTTTTGTTTGAAGACAACCTCGTCCAGTATTCCTCTAATTTCTACCGAATCAATTTTTTCCGGTGAAGAGAAATATACAATTCCTGATGCAACATCAGGGGTAACGCTGATTGTTTTGTCTTCAATAATCTGCGAGTAGCCGATATATCCTAGTAGGATTAACGACAGACTCAAAATGAATCTTCTCATATTTTTACTTTTTTAAATTGTTTAGATTGATCTGATTATATACTATTTATATACAAATGTCAATAGGTACATAAAAACCCCTCTATAAGAGAGGTTTTTATAATTTTTACTGAACCTGATCTATAGGACCTGGATCACTACTTGGTGTCGGTGTGTCAGTTGGAGTGTCGTCACCTGAATCAGGCGGAGTATCTGTTGGTACATCACCTCCTGTAGTTGAATCACCCCCAGCAGTATCATCACCTGTTCCAGGATCTGGTATTGGATCTGGTGATGGAGATGGAGCAGGTGTAATTGATCCACCTACTGCATTATTTAATAATTGATCTAATTGTGCTTTGGTGATACATGTTTTATCCCCTGTATCATCTGCAACACATAATGTTTTTGTTTCAATTTCTTTTACAAACAGTTTAGCAATTCCATTCCCCACATTCCCAAACCATGCAATGAGTGCATCACGCCATGAGTTTGGTGTTTCTGTGTTGTTGATGGTAGTAATCTTTAAATTCATTTCACGAATTGCTTCAACTAATACCGGAGTAATTTGTGAGTAGTACACAGATTTGTAACCAATTGAATCGGTTGCAACTAATTCTGGGAAATACTGTTCTAGATCTTGTGCAAGGAACCCAATCTGTGTTGGTGAATCTGGGTTTTCGAGCCAGTTGTAAGTTACTGTTTTTAGGTTGAGTACTTTGTCGAGTGTATCTGTGGTTAGATCAGTGATGTTGGTTTTCAAACGTTCATCTGATGTACAGGCAATACCTGTTCCTGTAGTGATAGTACACTGAGTAGATGATGAACCGTTGATACGGGTGGTGTCTATAGGGCGCGTTGCAGAACCGATCATGAACTGGTTGGATGCAGTATTGGTTGCATAGGCACCAATAGCGATACTATTTGAAAAACCACCCGTTGATGTGTTTGGTCCGATGAGGATGCTGAAATCATCTGGGCTTCCTGTATTGTTTACAAGGTCACTATTTCCTGCAGATTTTCCGATGAAAATACTGTTGTTTGCATTGGTTGCATTTCGTCCTGCATTTTGTCCAAAGAAGTTTGAATTGTTTGCATTAGTTGCATTTATTCCTGCGTAGTATCCCAAGAAGTTTGAATTAGATGCACTGGTTGCATTGTTTCCTGCATTTGTTCCCAAGAAGTTTGAGTAAGATGCATTGGTTGCATTTATTCCTGCGTTGTATCCCAAGAAGTTTGAGTTATATGCACCTGTTGCGCTATTTCCTGCATTAACTCCAAAGAAGTTTGAGTTGTTTGCACTGGTTGCATATTGACCTGCTTGATATCCAAAGAAGTTTGAGTAAGATGCACTGGTTGCACCATTTCCTGCGTAGTATCCCAAGAAGTTTGAGTTAGATGCATTAGTTGCATTTTGTCCTGCAGATTGTCCCAAGAAGTTTGAGCCATATGCACCTGTTGCATCCTTTCCTGCATAGTATCCCAAGAAGTTTGAGTTATATGCACCTGTTGCACCATATCCTGCAGAGGATCCCAAGAAGTTTGAGTTAGATGCATTGGTTGCATTAATTCCTGCGCCATATCCAAAGAAGTTTGAGTTGTTTGCACTGGTTGCATATTGACCTGCTTGATTACCAAAGAAGTTTGAGTAATATGCACCTGTTGCGCCAAATCCTGCATAGTATCCCAAGAAGTTTGAGTTAGATGCATTAGTTGCACCATTTCCTGCAGAGGATCCAAGGAAGTTTGAGTTAGATGCATTAGTTGCACCGTTTCCTGCAGAGGATCCAAGGAAGTTTGAGTAATATGCACCTGTTGCGCCAAATCCTGCATTTAGTCCCAAGAAGTTTGATTGATATGCATTAGTTGCACCATCTCCTGCAGATTGTCCAAGGAAGTTTGAGTTAGATGCATTGGTTGCACTATTTCCTGCAGATGTTCCCAAGAAGTTTGAGTAAGATGCACTGGTTGCACCATTTCCTGCATTTGGTCCCAAGAAGTTTGAGTTAGATGCATTAGTTGCACCGTTTCCTGCAGAGGATCCAAGGAAGTTTGAGTTATATGCATTAGTGGCACTGTTTCCTGCTTGATTACCAAAGAAGTTTGAGTAATATGCACTGGTTGCACCATTTCCTGCATAGTATCCCAAGAAGTTTGAGTTATATGCATTAGTTGCACCATTTCCTGCATAATCTCCTAAAAAGATATTATTATTACTGTAGCTTCCCGTATTAGCTAATCCAGAAGAATACAAAGTAGAGCCGTTTATCGAGATAGGATCATTTCCTCCACCTCCAGCCCACGATAAATTACCTGCGCCGTCAGTGGTCAATACCTGTCCAGCTGAACCTAAATCGCCAGGAAGTTTTTGAACATTGCTTCCTACAAACCATGCAGGTACTA
>CALDKO010000044.1 GCA_937898165.1 uncultured bacterium
TTTTTAAAATTGCACCACTGCATTTGCATTTTCAGGCTTTAGGCTGGTCACGTGAAAAAATAACCATGCGTTATTGGATTCTTACCGTTATGTTTGCGGTTCTTGGAATTTTGGTTGCAATCATTGGTTAGAATATAATGTAATTATGAATGCTAAAACTTTTTCCATAGATAAAATATTTTTGATCATTGTAGGAATTTTAATGGGTTCTGGACTCTTATTTTTTCTCTCTGCTTCACTATCATTACTTGGTTCTCATACTGGGGAACTTTCACGTATATTGATGAGTCAAATTCTACTGGGGTTAGTTGGTGGAATTATTGGTGCATATATTATGCTTAATATCCCATTGAAATATGTAAAGCAATACGCACTTCCTATTGCAATTGCAAGTTTATTATTAACTGCGTCGGTTCTCATTCCTGGAATAGGGGTCCGTTCGGGTGGTGCGGCGCGCTGGCTTGATCTTGGTTTTATTTCTTTTCAACCGGTGGAAATATTAAAATATACTATTGTTATTTATTATGCAGCATGGTTGGCCTATGCAGATAATAAAGAAAAAACAATTTGGTATACATTAGTACCGCTATTGGTGATCTTGGGATTAGTTGGTGGAATTTTGCTTGCTCAACCTGATACGGACAACTTTATGATTATTGCAATTACTTGTATCATTATGTATTTTGTCTCAGGAGCACAGTGGAAACATATATTATTGTTGCTGCTAGCAGGATTAATGGTTGGTGGTGCATTGATTATGACTCGTCCATATATTTTGAGTCGTCTGACAACATTTTTAGACCCGACTCATGATCCATTAGGTTCATCATATCAAGTTCAGCAAGCATTGATTGCTGTTGGGTCTGGGAATATTACTGGACGTGGTTTTGGACAAAGCATTCAAAAATTTAAGTATTTACCAGAACCATTAAGTGATTCGATTTATGCTGTTATGGCAGAAGAATTTGGTTTTGTAGGTGCATTAGGACTCGTTGTTTTGTATTTATTATTCGGGCTTCGCGGATATGTTATTGCTATAAAAACACATGATATATTTCACAGTCTGATAGTAGTCGGGATTATATCACTCATTTTATTCCAATCATTACTCAATATCGCATCAACTATTGCATTATTTCCACTTTCTGGGTTGCCGTTAGTGTTTGTAAGTCATGGAGGGACAGCATTATTTTTTGCCTGTGTAGCCATTGGATTAGTATTGAATATTTCTCAATATCAAAAAACAGTGACACTTCCAGTACGTCGAAATTCATAGTATACTGATTTATATGAAAATTGTTTTAACAGGAGGAGGTACTGGTGGGCATTTTTACCCACTGATCGCAGTTGCAGAAGAAATCAATAAAATTGTTGATGATGAAAAAATAGCACACGTGGAAATGTATTATTTTTCTGATGCTCCATACGATAGAGAAATATTGTTTGAAAATAGAATTCATTTCGTACAAATTCCAGCAGGGAAGTTACGAGTGTATTTTTCGTTGAAAAATTTTACTGACATGTTTAAAACCGCGTACGGTGTATTGATTGGTTTTTGGAACATATTTCGAGTATATCCTGATGTTATCTTTGCGAAAGGTGCATATGCATCATTCCCAACATTATTTGCTGCAAAATTATTACGCATTCCGGTAATTATTCATGAATCAGATTCTGCACCAGGCCGGGTGACTAATTGGGCAGGAAAATTTGCACAGTATATTGCGTTGTCATATGCAGAATCTGCTCAGTTTTTCCCTAAAGATCGCGTAGCACATGTTGGTCAACCAATACGTCCTGAGCTAGAACACCCTATTCGCGATGGGGCCTATGAATTTTTACAATTGGAACCTTCTACGCCAACCATTTTTGTGTTTGGTGGCTCACTCGGTGCGCAGATTATTAATGAGGCAATTTTGCAGGCTCTCCCTGAATTAGTAAAAAAATTTCAAATTATCCATCAAACAGGAAAAAGTAACTTTGATGAGGTTTCAAATCGTGCAAAATTAATTTTAGAAGGAAATGAATTTGCATCCCGGTATAAATCATTTCCATATCTGAATCCATTATCGATTAGAATGTCCGCAGGAGTCGCTAATGTAATTATTACACGTGCAGGTTCAAGTTTATTTGAAATTGCGTCATGGGGTGTTCCTGCTATTGTAATTCCAATCACCACAACTAATAATGATCATCAGCGAAAAAATGCCTTTGGGTATGCTCGTGCTGGTGCAGGTATTGTGATTGAAGAAAAAAATCTAACACCACATATTATTATTAATGAGGCGACAAGAATCATTACTGATCTAAACCTGCATAATAGAATGGCAAAGGCAGCAAAAGATTTTTACCAACCAAATGCTGCACATAAAATTGCAAAAAAAGTAATAGAAATTGGACTCTCACATTTACCAAAAGAGAAATAAAAAAGTCGAACTAATGTTCGACTTTTGTTTTACTTTAAATCTGTTTTTAAGATGGAGTATACAAAAGAATCTCTATATTCTCCTTTCAATAGAACACTGCCACGTGCAGTTCCTTCTTTGGTAAATCCAAGTCTCTCAGGAACATTTTTACTTTTTAAGTTTTCAGTATCCATTTTAATAACAATCCGATGAATAGTTGTATTTGCAAATGCATATTCAATTATTTTTTTACAACATAATGTGATGATACCATAACCATTTTCAGACTCTGATAACCAATAACCAATTTCTGCTATAAATCCTTTTATAGAAATGAATCCGACTCTACCAATTAATATATCTTTTTTAAAGATACCTAATTCAAGGGCGGTGCCTGCATAGAAATTGTCATGATCTTTTTGTATTTTTTTTCTCGTATCATTAATTGATTTTACATCACGAACCCACATTAACCATTGGGATAGAAACTTTTTGTTTTTCAAAGTTAATTGGAACATTTCTTCTGCGTCTGTGTGATCAAGGAGTCTCATTTGAATTTCGTCATTTACGGTTAATATAAACCTCTTGCTTTTTGTTCTCTTCATGTATAGTTATTTTTAACACAAGTTAAACAAAATATTGACTTTGTCAATACCTCGCCAAATAAACCTTATTTTGCTATAGTAATTTATATGAATCAAATTGTTACACGCTTTGCACCGTCTCCAACAGGACATCTACACGCAGGAGGTTACCGGACTGCATTTTTCGCGTATTTATTTGCTAAAAAACATAATGGTAAGTTTGTATTGCGAATAGAGGATACCGATCGGGAACGTTCAAAACAAGAATACACAGATGAAATTTTTAATGTATTTGAAACTATTGGAATTTCTTATGATGAGAAATATATTCAATCTGAACATGTTAATCGACACCAGGAATGTTTACAGCAATTAATTGATAGCGGTAATGCATATGTTTCAAAAGAGGAAGCAAAAGATGGTAGTGGAGTTATAAAGGATATTATCCGTTTTAAAAATCCTAACAAAATTGTTACGTTTGTTGATTTGATTCGTGGGGAAATTAGTACTGATACAACCGACCTTGGTGATTTTGTCATTGCAAAAAATATTACAGAACCGCTATTTCACCTGGCAGTAGTGGTAGATGATCATGATGAAGGGATAACTCATGTTATTCGTGCAGAAGAACATATCGCAAACACCCCTCGACAAATTTTAATTCATGAGGCATTAGGTTTTTCAATTCCACAATATGGACATTTACCACTGGTACTTGCTCCTGATAAAACAAAAATGTCAAAACGAAAAGGTGCAGTACCTGTGGTTGAATATTTGGAACGTGGATATTTACCTGCAGCACTATTAAATGCAATTTGTTTATGTGGTTGGAATCCAGGGACAGAGCAAGAATTGTTTACACGAACAGAACTTGAACAAGTGTTTGATCTTGATAAAGTTCAAAAAGCCGGCGCAATTTTTAATGAGGAAAAGTTAAATTGGTTTAATCGTGAATACATAAAATTACTTTCAGATGACCAGAAAAAATCTTGGGTAGTAAAATATCTACCAGAAAAACTAAAAGGATTATCTGATGATATGATTACAAAATTGGTTCCCGTTATCATTGAGAGAGTTAATTATTTTGGTGAAATAAAAGATTTTGCAGATCAAGGCGAATATGATTATTATGTAGCACCACCTGAGTTTACAATTGAAAAAATTGTTTGGAAAACAGATACAGTAGACCAATCAAAGGCCCATTTGCAAAAAGTATATGATGTAATAAATAATTATACAGATGATTGGACAGTAGAGGGTATCAAATCAACTATTTGGGATTATGCCGAATCAGTTGGACGCGGTAATGTATTGTGGCCATTCCGATATTCATTGTCAGGACGTGATAAATCACCTGATCCGTTTGTCTTAGCATTTATTTTAGGAAAAAGCGAAACATTACAAAGAATAAAAAATATTTTAGACAAATAAAACATCCTTTCAAAAGGGTGTTTTATTGTGATATACTGTTCTTATATGAAATGTATAAGAATAATGATGACAGGAATAATAGTAATGGCTTTTTTTATTACACCAGCAGTTTCATTTGCAGAAACAAGAAAAACAAAAGAAGTAGATACTGCTATTGCTGAAAAAAACCGTCAGATTCAAGAGTTGGAACGTCAAATTACTCAATACCAAAACGAAATGCAGAATGTATCTGAGCAGGCTCAATCATTAAACAAAGAAGTTTCCACACTAAAATCATCAGAGAAAATTTTACAAACGTCTGTAAAAACAACAAATACTAAATTACAGAAAACATCGTATACCATTACAAAAAATATAAATGAAATAGAAGATTTGTCTGCCGGAATTTATGAGAATAGAAATGTAATTGCCGAATCAATTCGTACTATAAATGCTCAGGATACACGCAGTCCGGTTGAGATGTTTTTAGGAAGACAGACATTGTCTGACTTTTTAAAGGATTATCAAGATTTGGCACAACTACAAAACCGTTTGCGCGGTACTGTTAGGGTAATGCAAGATCGCAGTGCTCAATTATCACAGGCGCAACAAGATCTTGCGGATCGAAAGAAAGAATTGCAAGCCCTATCAGGTGAATTAACTGATAAAGAAAAAATTATTACTGACCAAAGAAAACAAAAAGATATTCTTTTAAAAGAAACAAAAAATAAGGAATCAGAATATCAAAAAAAAGTAGCAACACTACAAGAACAAGTTACTCAGATAACTAATGAAATTCGTGATTATGAATCTAAATTGAAGTTTTCATTAAATACTCAATCATTACCAAAAACTGGATCTCAAGTATTATCGTGGCCTGTAACTGATGTTGTTGTTACTCAACGTTTTGGGAAAACAGTAGATGCAAAACGTTTGTATGTTTCTGGATCTCATAGCGGTATTGATTTCCGTGCTGCTGTAGGTACACCAGTGTACGCGGTTGCTGATGGGGTTGTAGAAGGAGTGGGTGATACCGATAAAACATGTCCACGTGCATCATTTGGGAAATGGGTGTTCATTCGGCACAATAATGGTTTATCAACTGCATATGGACACCTTTCGTTAATTAAAACAACAGAGGGGCAAACAGTAAAAAGAGGTGATTTGATCGCTTATTCAGGTAATACTGGGCACTCTACTGGGCCGCACCTACACTTAACCGTATATGCATCTAATGGTGTTGATGGCGAGGAGGGCGCACGTGTCGCAGAACGACCGTCGACAGGATGTACTGGTAGAACATATCGGATGCCTCTTGCGCCTACCAACGCGTATTTGGATCCATTGGCATATCTGCCAACGTCTGGTGGTATCTTTAAGGATGGAAGTGCAATTTCACAAAGTGAATAAAACCCCCCGTAGAGGGCTTTTTTATTTTATGGTACAATAAGGTTTATATGAAAAAGTTATTTTTTGACATAGAAACAATTCCAGCCGATGAATCTTCTCGCGAAGCATTGCAGTATTTATATGATCGTAAGAAGATTAAAAATCCTGATTTAGTAGAAAGTTTTGAGGATTTTTATCTAAAGACTTCCTTTGATGGTTCGTTTGGTAGAATTGCATGTATTGCGTACGCTGTAAATGACGACGCAATTCGTGTAATTAGTAACCCAGACAATGAGAAAAAAGTATTAGAGGATTTTTGGTTTGTTGCAAAACAAATTGATCTCTTTGTTGGTCATAATATTATGGATTTTGATTTACGTTTCTTATTACAACGATCTGTTGTATTAGGAGTTAAGCCAAGCTGGAATCGATTTCAGGAACTTGGTAAAAAGCCGTGGGAAATGGGTAAATATCTTTCGTTCGCACGTTACAGTAATATGCCTATTTTTGACACAATGCAGGAATGGTCAAATTGGGGAAGTCAAAAGGTAGGATTGGAACATGTAGCACTTGCTCTGGGTATTCCGACACCAAAAGAGGGAATTGATGGTAGCGAAGTGTGGAATTTTTATAAAGAGGGTAAAATTAACGACATATGTGAATATTGCAAACGTGATGTAGACACAACTCGTGCTGTATATAATCGTATGACATTTTCAGGTACTCAATCAGATTTGTTTTCAATTTCAATTGAGGAATAACAATAAACCACCTCTTTAGGTGGTTTATTTACATTTAATACAATATGTGTTATATTGGCATTTAATAATTCTTTAATAAAAAACAACCAAAAAATTTCCCCAATGTCTAACAAATCAGCAATTTTAGAAAAACCAGTAGGTTTTCGATTACCCTTGGATAGTTGTATTCCAGGGCATCCTTATCAAACAAATGATGGATTGAGTATTTTTTTCTCACCACATCAGAATCCTCCATTACCACAAAAACTCCAAGATGTTTTAAATATAGACAACTCGGGGTTGGTAAGTGTTGAGCCGGTTCAAGAGCTTATTATTAATGGTAAAGTTGTAAGATTATACAAATTTACCAGGAAAAAACAGTCGGTCTCTGACGTGATCTCTTTTGAATCTATTTTGGAGGATCTATTGTTAGTTACTGCCAGCTACTATCCAAAATTTATTGGCAGTGTTGCAGCAAAAGAAATTTTACCAAAAATGCAACAATTAGGTAAAATATTTACCGCGACTGTGTATTCACCTTGTGAAAAATTCATGAACGGTTATCAAGGTCAAATCTTTGGTTTCAAGGTTTTTGGACAAAAGGAAGATCAAGTTTCCAAACATAACTATTGTAAAACTCGAATTTGTATGGCTGGATACGTACTAGTCGTATGTGAAAAATAAATAATAAACACCCCTTAACAAAGGGGTGTTTTTTGACACCTATATAAATAAATGCATAATAAACAAAAACGTACATTATGATACTCAGTAAACAATGGTATAAACTAGGCGATATTAGTTTCGCAGGATTTCTCAGATTATTCGGTACTAATAATTTTTCTGGAATAGTTCATTTTGATGAATTTTTAGAAAAAGAAGTTATTTTTGTCAAAGTTAATATTTT
>CALDKO010000045.1 GCA_937898165.1 uncultured bacterium
AAGAGGTACTATCAGGATTAACAATAAAAGAAATGCCTTATGAAGGCGCAGTAAAAGAACGTATTGATTTTGAACTTGATATTATTAAACAAAAAGGGTTTTCATCGTACTTCCTGGTAGAAGCCGATCTGGTAAACGCGGCAACACGAATGGGAATTTATACCAACACTCGAGGTTCTGCTGCAGGATCGCTGGTTTCTTTTGCTACAGGAATTACCAACATTGATCCGTTGAAATATAAATTACCATTTGAACGTTTTCTAAACCCACTACGTCCTGGAATCCCAGATATCGATTTGGACATTGCCGATGATCGTCGTGATGATCTGATTACCTATGCACGTGAAAAATACGGTGCAAAAGCAGTTGCTCAGATTGGAACATTTGGAACCATGGCGGCACGTGGTGCAGTTCGCGATGTTGCGCGGGCGCTCCAGTTCCCCTATTCATTAGGTGACCGTGTTTCAAAAATGATCCCTATGGGTTCACAAGGTTTTCCAATGACACTCGACATTGCGCTCGATACAGAAACAGAATTAAAAGAATTATACGATACTGATAATCAGGTCCGTGAGATAATCGACATGGCAAAAAAAATCGAAGGTAATGTGCGACACATCTCCGTGCATGCAGCTGGAGTATTAATTTCACCAACAGAAGATATTACCGACTTTACACCGATCCAATACGACCCAAAGGGTGAGGGTAAAATTATTACCCAATACGATATGTATACCGGTGGACGTGACGGTGTGGTGAACATTCCAAAATTCGACTTTCTGGGACTTCGTAACCTTAGTTTCATTGCTGAAACGGTTAAACGAGTTAAATCAATCCGAAACATTGATGTAGACATGGAAAAAATTCCACTGGACGATCCAAAGGTATTTGAAATGCTTTCACGTGGAGAAACCATGGGAGTGTTCCAGATGGCTGGAAGCGGGATGACAAAATATATTAAAGATCTACAACCTACAAAGATTGAAGACCTTATGGCCATGGTGGCATTATATCGACCAGGACCAATGGAAGTAATCCCGGAATATATTGAACGCAAACGTAATCCAAAATTGGTAACCTACCCAGATCCACGTCTGGTAGACGACTTGGAGGCATCTTATGGACTCTTGGTTTACCAAGATGACGTATTGATTACCTCTATTAGACTCGCTGGGTATACATGGCTCGATGCGGATAAATTCCGTAAAGCCATGGGTAAGAAAATTCCAGCAGAAATGGAGGAGCAAAAAGAAAAATTCTATAAAGGTTGTACTGAATATGGAGGTCTCCAGAAAAGCGTAATCGATGATTTATGGAAAAAGATTGAGCCGTTTGCCGCATATGGATTTAATAAGGCTCATGCTGCAAGTTACGGGCAACTGGCCTACCGAACAGCATATCTAAAAGCAAATTACCCTGCTGAATACATGACAGCATGTATGACATCCGAATCCGGTGATATCGAAACGGTAAGTGAATATATTGATGAAGCAAAAAAAATGGGGTTTATTATTCTTCCTCCGGATATTAATGAATCTTTTTCAGACTTTACCGTGGTAGTAGAAGGAACTGAAATTACAAACAAAATTCGTTTTGGATTAAATAACATAAAA
>CALDKO010000046.1 GCA_937898165.1 uncultured bacterium
TGCACGTATGTGCAGATTTTGTGTTTAATTTACTAATGTAAATGTATTTTCATTCGTTTCTACTTTAGCCGGACTATCAATAGCGTCTAAACTATTAATAACAGTGAAATTTTCACCAAATAAATTAGTGATGGTTATTATTTCACCTGGTTTAACCTTTACTAGATAATCATCTTTGTTTTTCATAAAAGGAAAATTAATCGGATCAATTTTCTTGAATAATATCAACGCAATACTGTCAGTGCTATCATTTTCTGTTTCTAGATAATCAGAATAAACACCACCTATGTATCGACGCGTGAGGTCAGCATTATAAATACGATTACCGTCAATAATATTCAAACTACTCCGATTAATAAGTAATCTACCTGTTGTCGTATCACCGTTGCCGATTTTTACATAGTAATCCTTGTCTCCGGTTTTTTCATTGCCTTGGACCATAACATTTGCATATTGATCAACTTTAACACCAACCAACATGGTAGTATTAAAAAATGTAAACAGTTTCATATTCGTTTGTTTTGATTGAAGATACGCCGACAGGGATTAAAAGTCAAGAAAAAAAACACTATCCGTATGAATAGTGTTTTATTACTCATTTCATTCCAACACTTGAATCTACTGTTGGAATACTATCTTTTAAAATAAACGTTCCGTTAATTTCTGTACGATCTTCCATAAAATTACCAATTGAAGATGCGGCTTTTTCTGCATAATTTTTATCTGAAAACTTACCGTTAACAGCAAGAATCAAAACAAACATAAGAATAGCTGCATACGGATACACACTTTTGTCTATTTTTTTCATATACAATGGTTTTATTTGGTTAGAAAAAGAAAATTTAATTAAACAGTATAATACTTGAACTATATAGATTTGTCAAGTATTTCTGTACAAACCAACTCTTTCGTGATAGATTGTGAACAGTACAGAATCCTCCTGTTGAAGTATTTCTGAAATATCTCTGTACCTATTTTCTTGAATTTTAAACTTTTGAATTATTGTGTCTTACTTTAGTGCGTATTATTGTTATTCGTTTTTATTAAAAATTGTATGTTATATATTACCCTTGTTGGTGTCCTCTTACTCGGAGGATTCCTCGGGTATTTCGGTCGCGTAATTATTGCCCGTTTCCAAAGAAAGTCACTCGAAACTGACGTTCAGGAAGTCATGTTAAAAGCACGAACCGAAGCCCAAAAAATTGTTGCCGACGCGGAACTGCGTGCAGAAAAAGTCCTAACGCAAAGTCGCGAACTGGAAACTACTCGTGAAAAAGATTTCATGAAAACAAAAGAACACCTGGAACGTCGTGAACAAACACTCGACAAACGCCAAGGTGATTTAGATCGTGATTATGAAAATATGAAAGTAAAGATTGAAGAAGTTCGCGCAATCAAAGAAAAAGCTGAGGAAGCCCTAAGGGTTCGTAATGAAGTTCTGGAAACAGTAGCGCAAATGTCCGTGGAACAGGCTCGCCAAATGTTATTATCTGAAACTGAACATAACATGGCAGCAGATTTACAATCACGCATTCAGAAAATGGAATTATTTGGTGAAGATGCATTAAAAGAACGCGCGAAAGGAATCCTGGCAACTGCCATGAACCGATTGGCATCCAGTACTGCATCAGAATTGACCACCACATCAGTACAAATTGAAAATGATGAAGTAAAAGGTAAAATCATTGGTAAAGAAGGACGAAACATCCGAACATTTGAACGTATGGCTGGTGTTGAATTATTGATTGATGATTCACCAAACGAAATTATTATTTCATCATTCGACCCAATTCGCAGACAAATTGCACGGGTTGCACTTGAAAACTTAATCAAAGACGGCCGCATCCAACCTGCAAAAATTGAGGAATTCATTGAAAAAGCTCAAGAAGAAATCAGTGAAATTACCAAGAAAAAAGGTGAGGAGGCATTATATGAATGCGGAATATTCAATGTTGATCCACGTGTTGTGGCAATTCTAGGACGATTACATTTCCGAACCAGTTATGGCCAAAATGTATTGCGTCACAGTATCGAGGTAGCCCATTTATGTGAAATGGTAGCGTCTGAAATTGGAGCCGATGCATACATAGCAAAATTTGCAGGACTCGTTCATGATATTGGAAAAGCTTTGGATCATGAGATCGAGGGAACTCACGTAGAAATAGGAATGAGAGTTCTCCAAAAATTTGGAGTTGATGAACGTGTAGTAATCGGTATGCGCAGTCACCATAATGAATACCCCCATGAATCTGTGGAAGCTGTTATCGTTCAGACATGCGATATGATCAGTGGTGCGCGACCTGGTGCGCGACGGGATACATTGGAAAACTATGTAAAACGATTAAAAGAATTGGAAGCTGTTGCAAATGCATTCCAAGGAGTAGTAAAATCATATGCACTCCAGGCAGGACGTGAAATCCGAGTGTTTGTTCATCCAGATCAGTTAAATGATTTACAGGCAAAACGAATTGCACGTGAAATGGCAATTCAGATAGAGCGAGATTTACGCTATCCAGGGGAAATTAAAATTACCGTGATTCGTGAAAATCGTGTGATTGAATATGCAAGATAAAAATAAAAACACCTACATGGTGTTTTTATTTTTATAACGGATGTGCTGTAATAGTTGCAATTAATTTATCAACTGCTGCCGTCAATCCCCCATAGTAATCCTTTTTACTAAATGCTGGAACCATTTGTTGTTCGATAACTCGTTTTGCATCAATGTCGGTTACGGATGCGTCCATGCGTGTACCAACCTCAATATCAATTTGTTTTTCACCTTTTGCAACTAATACCAAAATTCCATTATCTTTTCCGCTCACTCCAATTCCCCATTGGTTTGCTAACCGGTTTGCATAATCATCAATTGCATATATTCCAATACTTGGTACCGTTACAATTGCTATTTGATTAGTTGTCGAATCATTGTACGCTCGTAATTTTTTCTCGAGTGTTGAAATTTGTGCAGCGGTAAGCATTCCTGCATTATCATTTACCAATTTTGCAGGATTTGGTGCTGGTAAAATATCAGCAGCCATTACATGATGAACTGCAAAAGCTGATGCAACTAATACAGCAACCATTATTGTTTTAGTAATAATTGATTGATGTCGTTTTATTGTGTTTTTAATAGTATTAATACTTTTCATAACAAAATTATAGCACGAGTAGAAAAAGAAACAATAAAACCGCAATCAAGCGGTTTTGTTGTAATTCACGATATCAATTCCTGTTTCGTCCTGTTGGACTCATCAGCTGAAACATACATTTCAGGACAGGTGCGGATCCATTTCTGGTAACCGCTGAATAATTCACATTTTTGTTAACCACCAATGCGAGGACAGCTGCAATTGCAACGAACTATTCTATATATTGATTCCATTATTTAAAAAGGCGGAATCTGATACCTTCTTCACTTTTTCCCTCGCAAGCAAGGTACTTTCTGTTGCCAACCGGCTGCTCCGTATTTTTTCCGTTTGAAAAAATACTTGTACGCTACCTTGCTATTGGTAGTAGTAAGCAGTGTGAAACCGGTCCGATCGCCAAATATCAACATCCCTTCAAAGATATTAAACTTCTATCGTTCTGATCTTATCTACCTGACTCGCGCCTGTAGATATTTTCAAAGCAATATAATTTAACACCTTCTCACTCCATCCGTAGACGAAATGAACATCCGAGCCCTCAGGGGCTACAGCGTCGCGGTATGGAACAATGGTTACCAGAAATGCTTTCGCATTTGGGTTAATCTCCTTCTTGTAGCGTAACCACAAGTCGTAAAATTTACCTGACACAGCGTGTCCTGATCCATATGCCCACTCCTCGTTGTCAGTGATACCAATAAATACATCTGTCTTGATCTTGCGATCAAGTAGGTATTGTATTGGAGCACCAACCGCTGTGGAACCACCTTCTACACTTG
>CALDKO010000047.1 GCA_937898165.1 uncultured bacterium
TTTTGGTTTGGCCACTTTTCGCATCGGTTGACCTTTTGTCGAAACGTAATAGCGAACAGTTTTGCTGCAAGGTGTTTCTCCGACGTAAATTTGTGCACCAGATGGAGTTTTAAAACGAAGCATGAAATCAAACTTGTTGGTGATACAGCGTAAAGCATCATTAATTTTAACACCTTGAAGTAAAAATAATTCGATGGCTTTAGGGACACACATCATCGAGAAATCTTTATTCCAAACACCATCATAATCTTTTGCTTCAATCGGATACCAATAGGCACCTTTACGTTTGATTTTTCCGTCTGTTGATACGCAAATATAATTGTTAACATCCCGAATAAACATGGACGAATAACTAACTTGTTCCAAGGTAAGACCGGTGTCACGCTCCCAATCTTTCTTTTCAATATCGAACAGGTAAGTGTTCCGACGAGGTAATCGAACTGTAATGCCGTCCGTGTTGGCTTGAATAATATCCAAACCTGGAATGAACGAAAGGGCTTCCACAAGCTGCAATATTTGTAACTGTCCATTAACTGTCACCTGCTTTGGGTATCTTGGGTCGTAAAAACAACTAAAAGGATTATCTGAATTTCCGTAAACTCCGTTACCTGCGAGTTTTAAAACGGCGTTCATCACAGTTCCTTTTTTATATTGGGCACGATCCAATTGTAATTGTTTATATGCTAGAACGAAATCTTGGCCGAGATGCTCAGGATAAAAACCGTTAGCCACAGCCACAGCAGGGTACATACCAGCAACATCAATATCAATAATAGTGAACTGATCATCAGATTTAAAAATTTTATTTTCAACTGACGCATGAACGCCTCCGACTCCAAAGAAAAAGTCGATACCTGCAAGCCTAGCCTGTAAACTCGGCTGAGGAATGTCACCTTTGACGACTGATTTTTGTTCTTTGAACCATTGTAAAACCGCATCATATTCTTCCGATCTGAATTGAATTTTTGGTAAAATAATATCTTTAAAATAAATTATATCGCGAATCGTTTGTCGTGGTGTGTTTCCAGAAACGTAACACTTTGCACGACCAAGTCGTTTAACAAAATATTCAGTTCCAATTTTAACATCAGAATAATTTAAAACATCACCTGTTAAAGTACCTGTGTGAATTAGCTCTTTTCGGAAGTCGATTAAATGTATACATTTTTCTAAAAACTTTTCAGTTTCTAAAATATCGTGAATACCGTATTTGATCAGGTTGTCCATTTGCTCTGAAGTTAAATCAATATCTGGATCGTAAGGTAAATCTTCAACGGACTCAGAGCGCATCGCAACTTGTAACGCTTTTAATGACGTTCGCTTGTTGTTGTTGTCGAAGTGATTAATTTTAATTAAGTCAATTTGCGGAATGATTCTTTCGCGATAAGGAATGTTGAATTGATTCACGCCGTATTGTTGGCTTCCAATAATCTGTTTACAGAGCTGGTAAGCTGTATCGTAAGTGAAAGTGTAAGGCTCATTCAAAAGTTTATGAATGATGGGATAGTCGAAGCCGACGTTGTTGTAACCAACCATTTCGGCTCCACTATTTTGAAGATACGAAAGCCAGCTCAGCAATTCGCTTCGCTGGTTTTTTCGTGGACTCATTTCGAAAGTCTGTACACGAGGATCACCTTTAAATTTTCCATTGAAAACAAAACAATTTTTCATCGTTTCAAGGTCGAACACATAATACAAACTCATCTATTTTTCCTTTTGTGATAGCGCTCCAATGATTTTGCATTTCTGCACTTTCTACAAAGTCTCAATCCGCTTTTTCGCATTATGGTGTTTTCATTATCGAACTCGTGTCCTCTTTTACAATGAGTCAAATTCATATTTGGTGTAATTGTTCTACCTTTTTTAGCACGATCTTTATTGTTAGTGTCACGAGTACCAAGAAATAAATGATCCGGATTTACACAAGGTGGATTATCACACTTGTGTAAAACACATACTGATTTCGGAATGGGGAGATTATACAAAATATAAGAAACACGATGAACTAACGTTTCACCTAACATCATAAATCTACCGTAACCTTGAGGGGTACGATGACCTGTCCACTCCCAACAACCGCTGGGAGTGAAATTGATTTTAGATTTGAATCGCTCAATCGCCGTGCTTTCCTTCATTATTGTTGTCCTGGCATTGGAATTCCGTTACCAGGGTTTCCCTGAGCAGGGGGAACAAACGTCGGAGCCGATCCAGGCGAAAAAGGAATCGCAGCAGGGGCACCTGGCGATACGTTTCCCTGAGCATTTACCATTTGCGGCTGAAACTGTTGTGCATAATTATGCACGGGTTGTTGCGGCTGCTGCTGTTGGAACTGTTGCGGTAATACTCCGTGGTGCGGAGTGATCGGTGCTTGCGGCTGCATCGGCGATTGCATTGGTGGCTGACCATAACCTGGAGCTGGTTGTTGTTGCTGATACTGTTGTGGTTGCTGAGGCTGAGCTTGTTGTCCATAGTCACCTTGTGGTGTTTGAAATCCAGTAGGAGCCAATGGTACCGCACTTCCACCTGGAGGAATTGGTGGCGCTTGATTTCCAAATACTGTCATTGGATCTGGAGTATTAATAATTTCTTTACCATAAGCCAAGAATTGAATCATTCCAGGGTTAACGTAAATCCCTGCTTTTTGTTGTCCAACTGCAGGGTGAGCTTTAATATTTAATTGAACGTTAACATAATCACCGCACTTGATACCTTCAGTGATTTGAATATTTGTTCCACCTTCCCAACGATAAAATTTAGGTTGAATATTTGTAGTACAAGCCAAAACGATACATCCAGCGTAACCTTCGCGATTTGCAAATGAAATACCTTTGTCGTCGATTCCGTCACCGTCTTTAAATTTCATAGCGAAAGATGGTGGAATTTGGCGTGATGGAAAAAGTGTAAAAGCTTCTTCGTGCATTGCTGCCCAAACTTCACCGGGTTGACCAGCTCCAGTTTGTTGAAGTGCTGATTTTGGGATTGCAAGACCAAATCCCCATTCTATTTTTTGTTGTCCTGTTTTCGGATCAATTACCGCTTGCTTGGTGTTGAAGTCTCTCTTAGGTTGCCCTTTAAAAAGATTTCCTTTTACCCAAACGATGCGGCCTTGACACATAACGGTGCGACCTTTGTTTGCATTTAAACTCATAGAGTTACTCCTTCTTTTGGTTTCCCAAATATTTTATTTGCTTCTTCTGTTGAATCTTTTCTAACTAATTTATTTCCTAAAAATGGTCTGTTCACATACTCTTTAACAAGTTCTTTTGGAATCCCTAATTTTTCAACTTTCGCAGGACTTAACATCACTTCTTCAGTTACTTTTTTTCCAGTTAAAGTCTCAAGAACTTTTGGTGATACGAAAGGTTTCCAAATTCTATTTCCGTAACTTTCTTCAGTCGTCCAACCTGGAATTAACTTCGCATTTTGTAAACGATCAAGGGCTAACTGCTTTAAAGAATCTTGTTTAATTTTTAAAATCTCTGACACTCTATCAAATAAAGCCAATTGTTCTGCTATCGTTTTTTCATCAATTTCATCTTGCTTAAACTCATTTAAAATAAATTCCACGCCTTGATATACAGCTTTACCAATTGCCGGACAAACTGCAGCGGCAGGGCAGTATTTACATTGTGGACCTGTGACAAGTGCGTTGTAACCACTAGCAATTGCCTTCATTCGCTGTTCGATTTCATCTTTGTAAACCATCAATTCCATTGGGGAAATTTCCCACGTTCTAGTTGTACCGTCTTCGTGGTGTGGACGAGGTTGATGAATACGCATTACGATCGAAACAAAATTTGTATTTAACTGCAAATATCTACCAATCGCATAAGCTAACAATTGCCAATTCTTTTTAACTTCAACGTGACCAAAACCGTATTTCAAATCATCAATGTAAAGTTTTCCGTCTCGAATAAAACTTATATCATAAGATCCACGAATCCAAATGCCCGACTGTGTTTGCCAGTCTATACGATTTTCACAAGTGATTTCGCTTTGTTGTTGTGAACCAGTGTTGTCGATAATTTTTTTAACTTCGTCAGTGTAAAAGTGCATGTCATTGTCGAATGGTCTTCCATTGCGAGAAAGGAAGGGAATATTCTGACCTGTCAATTTACGCTCTAAAAGTTCACCTGCAGCCGTACCTTCCTCGGCAGCATCATTGGTAGGCTGAGGTGGCAGGTTTTCAAAGAAAAGATAACCAGCGCAATTCATTGGGCGATAAAGTTGGGAACATCGAATTTCAGTTATTTTTTTCATTAATCAACCGCCGTAATAAATCCGCATTTAGCAAAAGTTTCATAAAGTTCTTGAGTTTGTTTTCCACTCTTACGAACGTTCCAAATTTCTTTAATTCCAAAATAAGTTTTCAACTGCTCAATATAATCTTGCGTGATTTTACCTTGATTGATTAGGTCAGCAATGATCGACATTAAATGTTCTGAAAATGAAGCGCAAGTGTGAGCCGGTTTACCGACTGTTGGAATTGGAATTGCGTCGTATTTTTTTTCTTCTAGAAGTGATGCGGGAGAGGCAGTCTGTTGAGGAGTAGCAACAGGTTGTTGAACAGTTTGCACTTCTTTTGGAATTTCAACTGCTACAGTAGGAGGTGGAGGTGGTGGAATTACGACGGGATCATTCGGAGTGGTAATTTCTTTAGTTACTTTTTCAAAAACTTCTGGTTCTAAATTTTTCTTTAAACGCCATAGACCATTTTTCAATTTTGTTTTGGCATCGGAATGAATACGTGGATCGTGGGGCATACCAGCAGAATCTAACTCCACACCAGGATTCACCGGAGCTATCGGCGTGTTATTGTGCGGAGCAGTTTCTACAAAAGGTATGGTCATCATTTCTTTTTTTGCTTCAGTCGCAATAATTTTATCTACAGGTTCCAATTTTTCAAATGCTTGATTTAATATTTCATCAACTTTTTTATCATCTATTCTAACAACTGTTTCATTTTTCAAAGTATCTAAAGCAAATTCTTTTTTCATCAAATTAAATTCAGTTAGTGTTTCAGCTTCAATTGTAAATTTGTACATATTGTTTTTCCTTTTGGGTTATAATTTATAAGTTATATCTTTTAAGTTTCAACAATTAATTAAATAAATAAAGCAAGCGCGTCAATTTGAAAACGTTGACAAAGATATTTTAATTAATCAATCATCGTCAAATGTCAAAAAAACAGCTGCGAGATTACCAAATAAAAATGAAGGCCCAGGTTTATGAAAAATGGAACGAGGGTTTTAAAAACGTTCTATTAGTTTTGCCGACCGGAATGGGGAAAACTCGCACATTTGTAGATATTGCAATCGACAAAGCGTTAAATCAAAAACTCAATACAGCGATCATGGTTCACCGCAAAGAGTTAGTCCAACAAATCAGTTTAACTTTATCAGAACATGGAATTAATCACAATATTATAGCACCAAACAAAGTCATTCAGGGAATTGTTGCAGCTCAAAGATTAGAATATCAAAAAGCTTTTTATCAGTACAACGCTCCGATTTCTGTGATTTCTGTCGACACCTTAAATGCTCGAATTTTAAGACATGAGCAATGGGCAAAGTCGATTCGATTGTGGATAACTGATGAGGCTGCACATTTATTAAAAGAAAATAAATGGGGACGAGCTGTAAAATATTTTCAAAACTGTATTGGTTTAGGTGTGACTGCCACTCCAGAAAGACTTGATAAGCGTGGTTTGGGCTCACACGTTGACGGTGTTTTCGATGTCATGGTTCAAGGTCCTCCGACAAAGTGGGGAATTCAAAACGGTTATCTTTGTAAATACAAACTTGCAATGCCAGAGAGTGATTACGAAAGTCACTTAAAAGCTGCAGCTTCTGATTCAGATTTCTCAAAAGAAGCGATGATCGAAGCTGCGCAGCAGTCGACAATTATTGGTGACGTTCTAACTAATTATCAAAAACTTGCAAACGAAAAACAGGCCATCATTTTCGCATCAGATATTGGTTCTGGTCACAAAATGCAGGAAAAATTTATCGCCGCCGGTATCACAGCCAAATTACTCACAGGTGAAACTCAAGATGGTGAGCGATTACAAGCGCTTATTGATTATCGAAATAAAAAAATCAGAGTGTTAATCAATGTCGATTTGTTCGACGAAGGATTAGACGTACCAGGTATCGAATGCGTGATTATGGCTCGTCCTACAATGAGCTTAGGGAAATATTTACAAATGATCGGTCGTGGTTTGCGACCAGCACCTGGAAAAGATTTTCTAATTTTAATTGATCACGTAGGTAATTGGCGTCGTCACGGATTACCAGATAATATTAGAACGTGGTCTTTAGATCGAGTTAAAAAACGTAAAGTAAAATTAAATTTAATTCGCATTTGTAAAAACACCGCTTGTAACCTACCTTTTGATCGCATTTTAACAGAGTGTCCGTACTGCGGTGAGAAAGATGCGCCACGAAAACCAGGTGACGGCGGTGGAAGACCATCACCTCGCGAAGTCGACGGGGATTTAATGTTATTAGATCCGGAAACAATTCGTCAAATGGAAGCGAACACTCACCTTGAAGAACCAAATAGTGTTGCAGCTCGTGTTGGTGCTGTTGCCGGTCGTGGCGCTGCAGAACAGGCTGCGCTTCGACAAATCGAACGCATAAATATGCAACGTCAGCTCAGCGAAGTTATAGCTTTGTGGGCTGGAGCACTTCGACGCAACGGGTGGACAGATCGAACGATTCACAAACAATTTTATTTAGATCACGATATGACAATAACCGATGCACTTGCGCAACCACGCGCAGAAATGGAAAGAACAATGGAAGAAGTCCAATATAAAACGAGGTATTTATGATCGCTAAATCAATTCCAACTAAAGGGGTTTATTTCTACATTGCGGTCGTAATAGTACTAATTACTATTGGGGTGTTGATATGATTTTATTATTAAGTGGAAAACAAGGAAGTGGAAAAACTTCAATCCAAAAACAGTTAGCTGCTGAATGTCGTAAGCGTTTCAAGTGTGTTTATCAATGGAATTTTGCAGATCCACTTTACGTTTTTCACGACTACATTTTAATAATTTTGGCTCAAATAGATAAAGGTTCATGGTTAGAAAAACGAAAAGTAATTTTACCAACAAAAGGAGAATAAGATGGCACTACAAACACTAAAAGGTGTGGAAGAAATCGGCGGCTTTAAAGTCGTTGATATGAACGCAATAAAAGAAACGAACCCAGAAATGTTTCGCCCTGACGGGTCGATGATTTATCATTTGTTCGACGAAAAAATTCGTCCGTTCAATTACATTTACGTTCGTCACGATGTAAATTCAATCTCTTTCAACCTACAAAACGGACCAATAAAAGAAGCTGGAGTTAACGGTTGTCAAGTTGATACGATGATTGAGGCTGCAAAAGTAATTCTAGAAAAATTAAATCAGCAGTTTCCTTGTCGTGAAAATGCATGTGCAATTACGAAATTAGACGAAGCTTTAATGTGGTTAGAAAAACGAAAAAAAGATCGCGAAAAACGCGGAGTAGAAGGGTTGAGTAAAGCATGAAATTTTCACACAGTGATTTAGGTGTCGTAGATTCGTTTGAATTTCAACCAGGTTACAATTTACCAGAGTGGGTTCAAGAGCAATCAGAAGGTGAACAGTTATCAGAAGACGGTGTAACTTGTTTAAAAATGAAAAACATGGGTCACATCGACTCAATGATTCGTCCAGGTGATCGCATCGTTAAAGATGTTAACGGAAAATTTTATCGAATTTTAGATATTCATTTTAA
>CALDKO010000048.1 GCA_937898165.1 uncultured bacterium
TTCAACCACACCGAATCGCCAACTTTTTTGGCAATTAAATACGTTTCATAATTCCCCGTGAAGGAAATATTTGAGACATATGTACTAATCGTCACACCGTCATATAGTGTATCGCCTGGGGCGATAGGTAAATGCGTACCCGAAACGCTTGCAGATGCTCCTAATGATAGAAACACAGCAACAAAAATCAGTAATAATTTCTTCATGGTATTGTTATTTATTGTTTTAAATGATCAAAAAATCGTTATTTTACTTCATATTAGCACTCTTTATGTATTTGTCAAGGGTGCCCAATTCCCTACCTTTGGTATAATTAATCCATATGAAAGAAAGCTTTTTAAGTCGTTGGTACATGTCGAGTATTATTTTTGTTATTACCGTTGCGGCTCTGATCCTTGCTAAACAATTATTAATACCCTTAACTCTTGGATTATTCCTTTCCCTGGGACTCTCACCATTAGTTCAAAAATTTAGAAAATGGGGGGCTCATAAAGTTGTCGCAATTTTCGCTACATTTATTATTGGACTATCAGTACTTGGCGCAATTGGATTTACAATCGGATTTGCAGTTAATGATTTTTTTAATAGCATTCCAACCTACAGTCAAGATATTAATCAAAATCTTTTAGCAACAAAACAAATAGTGATGCAGAATTTTTCACTTACCGAGGAGGAATTAAATAACCAAGTTCAAAAATATGCAAATGTTTCATCCATTGGTGTTACGGTTGTCAGTAAGGTAATTTCAGCAACCACGGCAGCAACTGGAACATTTGGAATAACCTTGGTAGTAACATTCTTTATGTTGCTCTATCGTGAACGTATAAAAAAATTCTTTGAAATGATTGCCGATAAAAATCGACAAACAGAAATTGAAACTATCGCACGTAAATCTTTTAAAATATTACCCAGTTATATTTTAGGATTAACATTAGTAATTGCAATCATGACCGTTCTCAATACAGTAGGATTTTGGCTCATCGGAATTCCAAGTCCACTGTTCTGGGGAATCATCGTTTCCCTGTTAAATGTGATTCCTTATGTTGGTACTATTATTGGTTTTGGCGGGGTTACTATTTTTGCATTATTGGTTGCAGGACCAACCACAGCACTCCTTGCGGTTGGAATGTTTCTCATTATTCAATTCATTGATAACAATTTCCTCACACCAACTATTACTGGCGGGCAAATTGCTATCAACCCCCTCGCTGCTATTATTTCTATAATTATCTGGGGGATGGTTTGGGGGGTTATAGGAATGGTGATTGCTCTTCCTATTTTAGGACTTATTAAAATTATTTGTGACACTATTCCCCACCTACAACCTTTTGGATATTTGTTAGGTGATAAGGAATGACTTTAATTATTATTTATTATATTTAACTCTATTTTATATTATGACTTCTCATAACTTTTTTGAAAAATTTGCAACACCTATCTCGATTGTTGTTGCTGGATTATTAATTGGCGGTGGTATTGTTCTCAGTAAAATGACTCCTGTATCTCCCTCTTCACAACAGGACCCACAAGCCGACGCACAGGCAACTACTATTGATAAAAAAACTGTTGCGTCATTTATTTCTGATGATCGTATTGTATTGGGAAATAAAAAAGCTAAAAACGTTATTATCGAGGTAAGTGATCCAAGTTGCCCATTCTGTCATTTTGCTGCTGGATTTAACCCGGAATTAGTTGAACAAACTGGGCAATCACAATTCAAAACTGTCGCAAATGGAGGAACCTACACCGCACCTATTCCTGAAATTGAAAAATTAGTTGCATCAGGAGACGCTGTGTATGTGTACAGTTTTGGAAACGGACATGGAAACGGGATGATTGCAATGCAGGCATTGTATTGTGCAAATGAACAAGGAAAATTCTGGGAAGTACATAATAAATTAATGACTGGTGCTGGATATACATTAATTAACGACACGGTAAAAAATGATGCAAGCAAGTCATCATTATTGGTAAAATTCATTGGAGATGCAGCTGATCCTGTAGCAATGCAATCATGTATTGATAGTAAAAAATATGAAGCAAGTATTACTCGAGATACTACAGAAGATAGTAAGTTGAAATTCTCTGGAACACCTCACTTTGTAGTAAATGGACAAATTTTCCGAGGAGCTGTTGATTTTAATACTATAAAAGCGGCATTAAAATAACAAAAAAAATGCATTCGTGCATTTTTTTATTGAATAGATTTTTAAAAGATTCTTTGCTATACTTTATTATATGACAAAAGAACTAAAAGTATTCCTCGGAATTATTATTGGACTTGCAGTGTTTATTGGTGGGTTATTATTACTTAATGCAAAAACACCTGGTAAATATGATGAATTTGCACAATGTATTACTGATTCTGGTACAAAATTCTTTGGAGCATACTGGTGCCCACACTGTGCAGTTCAAAAAGCACTCTTTGGTAAATCAGCAAAAAAATTACCTTATTATGAATGTGCATTACAGGGTGATGAAAAAGCTGCATCTGATAAAGCAATTCAAGCCGCTATTATTGCAGGTACACTAAAAATTGGAACTGATGGTAATTTGCTCCCTGGCGAAGATCCTGAAAAAATTGGGATCAAAGTACGAACCGATGTCTGCAAAGAAAATAATATTGATGGTTACCCAACATGGGTATTCCCCGATGCAACACGCGCTAGTGGTGAACAAACATTTGCTGAACTCGCAGCAAAAACTAGTTGTGTGGCGCCACAATAAACTATATGTCTCTTGATACCTTTAATATACTTATAGCTATTGGTACACTGGCAATTGCATTTTTTACCATTGTTCTCATAATTTTCAGAGTTGTCATTGGCTCACATAGCCACATTCTTAATATTGTACGCAAAGACGCTCTGTTTTTTGGGTTTATAATTGGATTGTCTGCTATTTTAGGATCACTGACCTATTCTGAGTTATATAATTTACCTCCTTGTTTATTCTGTTGGTGGCAACGAATATTTCTATATCCTCAAGTGGTTTTGTTTACCATTGCATTGTATCGTCATGGACGCACCAGCTCTGCTGGGTATGATATATTCTATTATTCAACACCGATGGCTGTCATTGGTTCAATCATCTCCCTTTACCATGTATTCCTCCAACAAGGAGTTATCGCAAGTACTGGGGCGTGTCTGCAAAATGGAGTTTCCTGTACCACCATTGATATCCAAGTATTCGGCTTCCTAACCATCCCTATGATGGCATTGATTCTCGGTATCGCACTTAGTTTACTTGGACTTACAATATTATCTCATCACAAAAAAACTGCATAACTATGCAGTTTTTTTGAATGTTATTTTTCTTCCTGCACCGTCATGTTCAATAAAAATATGAATGGCGTTTTTTTGAATCACAGATTCAATTATTTCTGGCCATTCAATAATCATCAGGGTATTTGCTGATTGAAAATCTTGATCAAGTCGAAACACATCCAAATTTTGTTCACCTTCCAAACGATACGCATCCATGTGAATTAATTTTTGAAACACACTATTTGCGGTTTGATAAAATTTTTTAATAACAAACGTTGGACTATTAATGGTTTCTGTAATCCCCAGTATCTGCCCTATCATTTGCGTCATAGTTGTTTTACCTGCACCCAAATCACCGTGTAAACAAACAACACAGGCATTATCTGTTCCCTGTTGTATATAATTATCAGAAATAATCTGCAAAATTTCTTTTGTAGTATTTTCAAAATCTTTGATGGTTTCTGTATTCCACTCCATACTAATAATATCTTACCTAAACCTACAGAAAAAGCAAAAACCACCTTATAAGGTGGTTTTTGCGAGGAGATTAATTCACGAAAAGAAATTCCAATTAGTAGTCTTTAGGAGTTGGACGATACGGAGTATAGTCAACTTCTGGAGCACTGGTTGTAGTAGTTGTATTAGTTACTACAGGACGTGTTGGTGTTGGTACTACCTCGTCTCGGTAATAGTGATGATGTTCTTCGCGACGGGTTGCGTAGCGAATAATCAAAATCAATAATACTAACAAGAGAATAATAAACAACCAACCAGCAAGAGTTCCTGGTAGGAAATCCAATCCAAAGATTGAAGCTCCCAGTACATTAGTACTTGCTAAATAACTATCTGAATCATATGCAATTGCGTTTTCCTGAGCTTTATTTTCAGGGTTTTCAAATGCCATAATTGCACGTGCGGTAATTGGATCATTATCTTTTAATGTTCCTGTAATACGTGCACGAATAGTCATGTCGTCTTTTTCTAATTTCTTTAAGTCTTTAATATTTACGTATACTGCATTTGCATTACGATCGATTTGTCCTCGATCAGTACTGGTAATTTGTAGTGTTTCTGGGAAGGTAACTTCCAGTACTAAATCTTTTAGATCAGTATTAGATACGTTTTCCCATGCAACATCATATAATAACTCATCACCTCGAACGATAGTATCACGACCATTATCGATAGTTAATCGAATATATCGTGCACCACCTCCAATATTAGTAGTAGTTACTATATTTCGAATAGTAGTGGTTCCTCTAATAATTGTAGGATTATCGTTAATAATAGTTCGTGTAGTTGTTCTAAATGATTTAGTTACACCACGTGAAGTTCCTTCACAGTTTTCTCCAACAGCTCGATAATAGTAAGTTGTGTTTGAAGACAATCCACTAATTGATTGTGTCATAGATCCTGAAGCACCACTTGATCGTGAGACCATAGAAGTACGTGATCCAAATGAATTACTAGTACCATATTCAAAATATGTTTTACCAGAACATCCATTCATATCATAGTACCCATCAAAAGTAACGAAATCGTCAGTAATTTGGAAAGGACTTAATGTTTGAATGGTTGGTAAATCACCATTGTTATCATTATTATTTGAATTAGTATCAACTGTAAATGATTTCCAGTTTCCACAATCTACATCACCATTATCTGCACATGCACGATATTGGTAATCACCATCAGAAAGATTATCAAGAGATGCACTAAATGTTCGTGAAGTGTTACTGTATGTTCCACTTAATACTGAACGAGTACTTCCACCATCTCGGCGATATTCAAAATAAGTAATAGTTGAACCATTATCATTATCATCATATTCACCGTATAGTTTAATATCACCATTATCTTCATCAATCCATGAGTAAGAGTCAGTAGTAACATTTAAAGTGGTTGTATTGTTATTATCAGTATTTTCACTGTCATCATTAATTGATGAACATCCGTTGTCATCTGGATAATCTACATCACCATCATCATCGTTATCAATACCATCGTTACATTCTTTATCAGAATTAACGGTACCGCGATCAATAGTAAATGAAATCCATGAACCATAGTCTTCACCATTATCGTTATACGCATATAATCGGTATCGGTATGTTCCGCTAGGTAATCCACTAAGGTTTACATTAGGAACACTATACGTTGAATTTGTTTGGTTAGAACAATTTTCAGTCGTAGTGTCGTAACTTGATCCATTTTTTTCAATTTCAAAATAACTACAGGTTGCATCACCGTTTGGTGCTACAGATCCATGTAATGTTGCAGTTCCACCAGTTTCACTCCATGGTGAATAATTTCCTGTGGTTGCAACTGGCGCATTTCCAGATGGATTGTTTCCGCCGGTTGATGTAACAGTATAAACAACCTTTACAATACCTTGATCAGGTAATGTACTGGTAATTGGACCAACTTGCATTCCAGGCGAGAACACAGAAGTTACTGCACCTTGGTTTTCATAAGTATATCCAGTTCGTTTATATTGAAGATACGTAGTTGTATATACTAACTTCGTGTTAGCTGGAAGTCGGATTGTTCCTGATCCAGATACCACAGTACTACCTCCTACAATAACACTTCCTGAAGCATTTACTGTTCCAGTAGCGTTTCGGTTATCACTCACTTTGATTTTTACATCATTTGCGGTTGAACCCGAGTTGTTGCGGAAATACACTTTTACTACAACTTTGTCGCCTTCTGTTGCTGAAATGTTAGTACCTGACCAACATCCGTTAACATCTGCATTTGTTCCGTCATGGGTAGTGTCATTACCTACAGAAACTGTAGGACAGTCACCAGACGCATCATTCCAACCTGCATAGGCAAATTGCCCAACAGCAAGTCCAGCCACGATGAGGGCTGATATACCGAAGATTCGGAATATTGATTTGTTTGCTAATTTTTTCATAATTTTCGTGAATTATTATTAAACATTATTGTTACTAATAAGTACATGAAGTATAGCATGATAGACATTCTTTGTCAAGAGCGTATCAGGATGGTACCCATATGATAAATAATAACATTTTCCAGTAAAAATATACAGAAAATAAGGCCAAAAAAAGGACTTCATGAAAATGAAGTCCTTAACCATACGTGCTCAAAAGAACACGGAACTATATTAAATTATCGTAACCCGCTCCGGTTATTTGATGGAGATTGTCTCTGAACAGGTAGTTTCCCACCATCGCCAGGAATGTCTCCACCGTCACCACCTTGGTCATCATTACCATCGGGCAGATCGCCACCGTCACCACCTTGGTCAATGTTGTTAATGGTATTGTAGTAATTATTTACAGGTGCTTTCTGCCACTTACCGTTTAAGTAAGCTCCCAGTACAGCACTACCAACAGGAACAATGTAATTCGCAACAGTGTTTGCACGTGCATTGCGTAGCATCTGCTTTTTCCACTTATCATCATCTGATGTTGTGCAATTATTACATCCACTGCTTTTTTTCTTAACAACAGTTGTGGTTTCATCATCATCCTCTTCTTCGTAAACAACTTTTGGTATTTTACGAATTATTGGTTGAGGATCTTCGTTGTTATCAACGTATCCACTAACTTTTGGAGCTTCGTTTTTAGCATCTGCTTTCGCTTCTGCTTTAGCATCGCCACCATAAGCATAGTTATAGTTGTTGATGGTAATTTCAGAACCTGCCGGAACGGTAAACTTTTTTGAGCTTGTGTTCTTTTTAGGAGCTGGTGCTTCATCTTCCCATTCATCATCAGATTGAGTCGTTTCAATGCCCATATGTGTGTTTCCACACACACAAGACATAACTCCTTTCTTACCGTATATCTCCTGTTCTCCTAATCCGTCTGTCGTTAGGTAAGGATCACGTTCGATAGTTTCGGCTAAGCCTAATATTTCGCCTGTTAGTTGGTTAATTTTCAAACCAGTAGATCTAACTTTACCAACTGCTTTACGCGTTGGCATTTCACGAAACATTGCTTCTGCATCTTCTTCTGAAAGGTACGGATCATCTGCCTCTGCACGCATCCAAGTGATTATCTGATCTTTTAAATAATCAGCGTAATCAGAATAATTACTTGTCCAAAACTTATTGGACGGAGTAATATCTAACTTTTCTTCATTGAACGCATAGTCTGCGATTTCATCTGTAGAAAAGTTTTTCTTGAATCCTGCTTTTTGCGGAATGTATCCAGTAACACCAATCTTTAAATTGGTTTTTGTGTTATCTGCAGCCGTTTTTTGTGCATGTGCAGGAATAATAAAGGCTACAACAGTAGCTAATACTAATAATATTTTTTTCATAATGTTATATATTTAAAGTTATTTAAAGGTTATCAAAACCTCCGAAATTCAATCTGAAATCAAAGAAACTTTGATAACCTTTAAATCTTCAAAAATACTTATGAAATAATACTTGGAAAAGAACACCAAGCTGGAAATATTGAATTTCTAGCTATTAATAGGAGTATAGCATGTTTGATATCTTTTGTCAAGATACCCCTATTTTAAAAGA
>CALDKO010000049.1 GCA_937898165.1 uncultured bacterium
CAACAGACTGTGGAGCTAATGCTTTTGCAACGACTATTGCTGCAAACGGAAACCTCACGTGTGCTTCACTCACTGATGCAGATGTTCCGAACAATATTACGGTAGATCTTGCAACACTTGCTTCTGCGGTAACTAATGCAACACTTACCACCGCACTCACGGTTAACACGGGAACCGTTACCTTAACAGGGAATGCTGCAAACACTTCTGTACTTACCTTAGGTGCAGGTGCTTCAAGTATTTCTGGATCTCATTCTGGTACTTCAAGTGGAACAAACACCGGTGACCAAACCATTTCTCTTACCGGAGATGTAGTTGGTTCTGGAACTGGTTCATTTGCTGCAACCATCCAAGCAGATGCTGTTGCACTGGGAACAGATACGACAGGGGATTATGTAGCAGGAGCTACTGCAAATGCAGGACTTACATTAACAGGAACAGAGGCGGGGACATTGGGTATTGCACTGACTTCATCTGGAACTACTGGTTCAAGTTCATCAAACTCAGGACTTGAGGTTGGTTCTGCAGGACTCACCCTGCTCAAGGGATGTACGGATAATTACATTTTGAAATATACCGATGCAGGCGGATGGGCATGTGCGGCTGATAATGCAGGCGGAGGACTTTCTGATGCGGACTATGGAGATATTACCGTATCAGGTTCAGGGACTGCGTTTACAATAGATTCGAACACTATTACTGCCGCAAAAATTGCAGATGATGTAATTGATTGGGCGGATATTGCAGATTCGACAACACTTGATGCAAATATGACATTGGCACAAGGAACCAATACATGGTCACAAACATTTACAGGAACCACGACTAATGGGTACACGTATACTGCAGACTCGTTAACATCTGGTGATGCATTGTCGGTAAATTCAGCAGCGACAGCTCTCACTGGAAATCTTGCAAACTTCACACTTTCAGGAAGTAATGCAAACAATACTGGTGCGATAATTCAAGTTGATAACACAGGAACACTAAACGCAAATACAGGATTATTAATAAATCATTACGCAACTGGTACAGGAAATCTAGCGCTGCGCGTGAACGATGTATCAGGGGATACAACACCGTTTGTAGTTGATGGGGATGGAGAGGTTGGTATCGGGACTGCTACACCAGCATATTTGTTAGATATCCAGGCAGGAGTAACATCAAATACAACACCGGTAAATGTCACGGGGTCAATTAATGATTTCTTACAATACAACATTCAGAATACCTCGACAGGTGCAGCTGCACAGTCTGGATTTTCTGCAACGGCGGACAATGGTACTGCAACGACAAAATTTGCATGGGTAGGAATTAATAACTCTGCATTCAGTAGTGTACAACCATATAATATTGGTGGAGCAAACGATGTAGAATTCCTAGGATCTGGAAATGATATGTATATTGCAAATGCAAGTACATCAAAAGACATAATCTTTAGTACCGGGAAAATTGCAGCATCCTATTTTGATGAGCGAATGAGAATTAAAAACAGTGGGTTGATTGGTATTGGTACTGCATCACCAACAGAAAAATTAACGGTTGCAGGGAATATTATGATCGGAGCGCAGACAGATACTGCAGCAACGGGAACCAGTACCGCAACAACAAACTCTGCCGCTGGAACATTTGGTTCACAGGCCAATATAGATAGAGCAAGATCTTCAGTTGTATTCAAAGGTAAACTATTCGTTGCAACTGCAGAAACAGATTTGGCCGGAGTATACCGTTATGATGGTGGAACCACGTGGACACTGGTGACCAACGCAACACCAGGAAAAGCCGTAACAGGTGATACCGCAAATATCGATGCATTTGTTATGACTGTTTTAGGTGATCGTCTATATATTGGATCACAAACAGGAGCAGCCACCAACACTGGGGCAGTATATTACAGTACTACTGCCGATACGACTGCGGATTCGTTTACATTATTAAACGCAACCCGTGGAACATTTGCATCAGCCAATCAGGACGGTGTGTCTGATATGGCTGTATACAATGGTAGTTTGATCATTGCTACTCAGGAACCAAATTTAGCAGAAATTGTAAGATATACAGGTGGTACAACATTTACTCAAATAAACTTAACAGACGGTAAAACGGTAGCGGAAACTACTGCTGACAAAGATGGACATATTCTGGAAGTCTACAACGGATATTTGTTCGTCGGGAGTATTTCTGGTGCGGCTACGAACGTAGTTGCAGTATGGAACGGAGCGGTCAGTACACCTGCCGCAGCCAACTGGGTCAACATATCAGTAGCTGCTACTGGAGGTACGTATGGTGACCAAACATCTATGTCAGACACCAACAGTATGGTAGTCCATAATGGTTCATTGTATGTTTCCATGAGTAAAACCGCCGGAAACGCTGCTGCAGTGTTTAGATATACATCTACTGGTCTACCTATTGTTGCTACCGGTGCAACCAGATTTAACAGAATAAACACCACAGTAGGTAAATT
>CALDKO010000050.1 GCA_937898165.1 uncultured bacterium
TTCCGCAATTAATGAGATTGATTTGTACTGTTGTTTTATTAATTCATTTAATTTTGCACGTTGTGGTCGTGGGAGCGTAGGTAATATTCCAGAAGCTTTATGAATGGAGAGATTTTCTTTTCCCCATGTTACTGTTAGTGTACCTATTGCTTTTTCATTCATGTCTACCCACATTTGATATGAGGGTAACATTTTTAATGTCATTATTTTTTCCTCTGTTTCTGATAGTTGATGAATTGATTGTTCAAATATTTTTTCCAAGAAATAATGATATTGTTGAAAATCAGCATGAGTTAAAACAATTCGTTGTGTTTTTTTATCTAACGTACCTAAATGCAATTCAAAGAAAATAATTTTATTTGTTGCCTTGGTAATTCGCTCTGTCATTTTCGTCAATTGTGAAGTGATCGATTTATTATTACTATCCAAGTCCCGTGCTAAATAAAAATAAGACAAAGGTTTTGCATCTTTTACAGAGTCTTCTAGTTTTTCATAATCTTTTAGTGCTTGTAACAGAATTTTTATATCTGTTCTATATAATTGGTTCTTTGACCATTTTTTTGAGAATTGATCACATGCTAATTCTATAGATTTCATGTCTTTTTCAATTTGAGGGTCCTTTGCATTTTTATAGAGTAGACCCAGATCCCAGACCGTTTTTATCTCAGTTTTAGGTGAAGATTGTTTCCTTGATTTCATAGATAGTCAGTATACCCTAGAAATTATAAACAACAAAAAATGCTATTTGATAGCAATTTTTTTAGTAGATATGGATCTTTTCTTTTTTTCTTGTTCTACAAATTGTGGATCTGGAAAGAATTTTAAACGCAAATGTCGTTCAACAGTAGATAAAATAGCAAGAACAAAAAACGCAAGGATCGTTAAGAATATAGCCTCCCCGAACATCCCAAAACCACATGCAATTCCAATTCCTGCGCAAACCCATAAACCAGCAGCAGTGGTAAGATTTTGAATATGATTATCATTAAAAATAATCAATCCCGCACCCAAGAATCCAATTCCAGAAATAATTGAACCAGCGATAAACGCAGGATTAAAACCATCTCCTAAATGAGCAAGGTTTGTACCAATATATAATGAAATTATAATAAAAAAACATGTTGAAATAGTTACTAATGCATACGTACGCAACCCAACAGTCTTATGAGCGTAAATACGTTCTAATCCTAATAATAAACCAAGAATCATTGCTAAACATAATTTAGCAATTACTAATAAAAATTGAGGATCAAAAATATAATTCATATATTCATTATATTAAAAACACTTGTATATGACAAGTGTTTTTAATATGGGAATTCATTTAACAATTCTCCAGAATAATAAAACTGATAACCTAGTTCTCCAAAAGAATACTCTTTTCCATCAATTGTAATTGGTGCGCCTCCGGCTCCAGGGTTTGGTTTTGGAACTGATCGATTAAACCCAAGATTATATAACGTAGAAAGAACCTCTGGTCGTGTTGAAATATCATATCCAGCATGCTGCCATTGCGCAATAACCTGCCTCATGAACAAACCTGCATATAAATATGAATAGTACGTATTTTTTGTATCAGTGATCCGTTCAAAACGAAGCGCATCATGATCAGAACCTTCAGGATAAGTAACAATATTTTCCATTTCTGGTCCAAGGTAAAATACTGATCCTGGATTTTGTAATTGTTCATCGATTCGTTTTACAGTTTCAGGTTTCAGTCCTGCAATACCAAATGAAAATTTTGAAAGTGATGCAAGGATTTTTAATGGTTCAAAATATTGTTTAAATGAATCACGTGAATTAGTAAAAAACCTGAATTGCTCTCCAATGATTCCTCCCAATAAATACCGTGGCGATATCCCAGCATCTTTTGCTGCTTTTATAATATATTCCTGATCACGAATAAATGCAGATTTAATTACTTGCCATTCTGCAGAATCTGCCCAAACATATGCGGTCTGTGCTAATGGTGTTGTGTCTGGGATAATAACCGTATCACAATTACTAACTTCTCGATCAAACGAAGTTCCTGCAAATCGTGCTCGCGCATTTGTAAACATAGTAGCTGCAAGTTCTTCATTTTTATTAACCTCTAAAACCTGATTGATTGCCTGAGCAGTTTGCGGTGCGTAATTAGCAAGGGTGTGAATTTTACACAACATGGTAGCACGTGTTTCAATTCCATTGTTATTTTTGATATTTAAAAATCCTGAACTTGCATTTTTAATTGATTCATTCCGTTCTTGAATAGTCCCTCGAACATTTAACCACCCAAATTGCATTGCAATAAACACACCAGAAAAAGCCAACCCTATGATGGCAAAAATAATAATAATAATGTCTATAATTTTTCTGTTCATATATAATTATATTACGTTACAATACCTCCCCCAATACAAACATCCTCATCATAAAATACAATCGACTGACCTGGTGCTATCGTATGATCTGTTTCACTAAATATTACTGAATATTCATTGTTATTTGTAACTAGTTGGCAATTTTTAAATTCACCATGATAACGAATTTGTGCCTGGTATACTTTTTCATCATCAATAGAAACCCGGAAAATAACATCACGCAAAAGTATTGATTGGGTTGTATTTTGCGAAAATTGTTCAGGTTTTTCTGATACTACTAACTGATTATGTTCTACGTTTTTCCCTATTACGTAATAAGGCTTATCATCGTTTCCTTTTTTAGTAACATGAAAACCGTGACGCTCACCTAATGTATAAAATAATACACCATCATGGGTACCAATAACTTCTCCTTTTTCATTAATAACATCCCCCGGAACCTCATCAATATAATGTTTAAGAAACTCCTTCATATCTATGTCACCAATAAAACAAATTCCTTGTGAATCTTTTTTTACTGCTGTTGGTAAACCAAATAACTTTGCCAACAGTCGCACATATTTTTTTGGTAAATGACCAACTGGAAACAGACTGTGTGAAAGTTGATCATTAGTAAGTGCCCATAAAAAATAACACTGGTCTTTTGCTATATCATTTCCTTTTGTTAATTGATTATAACTATTCTGTGCATAATGCCCTGTCGCAATGTAGTCTGCATTATGTTCCATAGCATATCGTAAAAATCCACCAAACTTTACCTCGCGGTTACACATCACATCCGGATTGGGAGTTCGTCCTTTTCTATATTCTGCAACCATATAGTCAGCCACCCCAGTTTTATATTCATGTTCAAGATTAAGTTCAATAAACGGAATATTTATATATGCACAAACCCGTATTGCGTCGCGTCGTTCATCACGCCAAGTACACTCTATCCAGTCTGGCTGCCATGTCCGGATGAAAACACCTGTCACCTCATATCCATACAATTTTAATAGCAACGCAGCAACCGACGAGTCAACACCCCCAGAAACACCAACAAAAACCCGTTTCCCAGAACCAGGCTTTTTAATAATATTAATGAGTATTTTGAAAAACCACATATTTGTAATTGCACCTTAACAGAAAATGGGAAAAATAAAAAGGTATTCCGATCGGGAATACCTTTATTGCATGATCAAATTTTCTTCAGTTTTTCTACAACTTCGGGCAGAATATCTCTGAGTGATTCTTTGGTTAACTTTAAAACCTTACCGCCCTTCTGTGTTGCATAAAAAATTTTATGTGCCAATTCTTTTTCATCTACATCTTTTGCACGGTGCGGCACGGGGCCAAAAATGATCGCAACACATTGATCGCTGTTGAGGAGGTCAGAATACTTACCGTTTTTATATTTCTGAAAATCCAGACAACATTTGATATTGGATTTTTTAACACCGTATTCGGCAAGCATAGTAACAATTACTTTTTCATCAATATATGCATCGCCAACAATTGCAATGTATTGACCTTTTGAAAGAATAATTTTTTCACCTAGATATTTTTCAACCAAGTCATCAAAATATTGACTAAAATGATCTAATGCCTCTTTACCCATTGCAGGCTGTTCCCCCGTTAAAATTAATATTCTTTTCATAAAGTCTACTAATTCTTCTGCATAGGGCATTTGGGGGAATTTTTTTAGAAATCGAGAAACGCGTTTCTCTACCAGTTCTTCTTCCATCTCATATTTTTTAAAATTTTAATTAACAATTAGTTCCTTTAGTTCTTTGAAAAACCATACCATGAATTAAATAAAAACACAAGGTTTTATTCCCCTTGTGTTAAATCACCATCAGTCGTTTAAAAACTTCAAATGTTGCGCGGATGTCCGCTAATGCACTGTGTGCTTTTTCATTTTTAATACCTAATCGTTCACATAATTCACGAAGCGTAAAACTAGTCATCGTTGCATCCTTTCGAAATCGCATATAGGCAAGAGAAATGGTGTCGAGTTTCGCATAAAAAAATGGATCTTTTATGTTATATTTCCCAAATTTTGCAGCCAGAAAAGCATAGTCAAAACTAACATTCTGACCAACCATAACACACCCGTCACATTTTTGAGACAGAGCCTGGAGTGCCTGTTCCTGTGTATGGGCAAACATCCATGCTGACTCATCATAGTGATTAATACGAAGTGCTTCTGGTTGAGCAGTTTCAATATGTTCTGGCTTTACCTTAAATTCAAATTCTTCGACGGTCACCCATTCACCATTATCATTTTGTTTTGCAACCAGGCATCCAATTTCAATAATTTCATGGGTGAACGGATTAATACCCGTAGTTTCCAAATCGACAAAAGCTAATCGTTTTCCTTTCATATAATAATGAGTATAGCAGAGTCATACAAAAAACCCATCTTGACCGATGGATTATTTGATATATTTTTGTTTGTTTTTTAAATGTTCCTGGTATGTTTTTGCATAATGTATATCACCTTTACTGTCATGCAAGTAATACCAATAAGGAGAATCAACGGGCTCGAGAGCTGCTCGAATCATTATTTCACCTGGATTACCGATCGGTCCTGCCGGAAGACCAGTTCGTGTGTATGTATTATATGGACCATCTTTTCGCAAATCCGCAATTGTTAAACTATTACTTCCCTTATTAATCGTGTATAAAAAAGTAGCATCAACCTGTAGTGGCATATTTTTTTGGATTCGTTTCCATAAAATTCCAGAAATAATCTTTGCCTCATCTCCATTGTTTGCCTCACGTTCTAAAATAGATGCCATGGTTATTATCTCTTTGGTAGTTCTCTTTTTCCCATAAATATCATTTTTCGTAACATCCCCTTGGAACAAATCATCAAAACTTTTCAGCTTACTATCAAATTGATTAGATATAATTTCAATAATTTGATCTGCTGACATCGTCCTAAAAAAATAATACGTATCCGGAAATAAATATCCCTCCTGTGATTGTGTTTTACTCAGGAAATCAGCTATCGCAAATCCTGGAATATTTTTAAGTAAAATTTCACCCATAGCTCGTACACTGATTCCCTCTGGAAAAGT
>CALDKO010000051.1 GCA_937898165.1 uncultured bacterium
AAAACAGTTCTTCAAGGTTTTATCTAAAATGAATCCAAAACAATATAAACAACTTTCACGGCAATTTCTTGAAAATTTCACAGGCGCATCGTTTGTAAACAACGATGGCATTTTATTAGCGTCAGTCGATCAATCTAATGAAAAATTAACCACCACACGCCTTGTGGCATTTCAAATCATTAAAAAATAATCACTCGGATCAAACACGAATTATTATTTCACATAAATTCAGTAATGTTCGTGATGCTGACAAAATAATTTTGATTGAATACGGAACAATTATTGAACAGGGAAGTCATGAACGGTTAATGGAAATACAAAAAGGTAGATACAGAGAGTTGTTTGAATTACAAGCAGAAGGATATAAATAGTCACATAAAAAGCCCACCGAAATTGGTGGGCTTTGTTCGTCTCTATTAAATTTTAAGCAGCAACAGTTGCTTTGGATTTTCTGGTACCTTTTTTACCGGTACCTTTTTCCATTTCTGCTAACATTGCTGTTAGTTTATCTCCACCAGCAACTGAAGCTAAGCCTTCTGTTGCGGGTACGAATTCTGGCACTGCAACATCTGCAGCTACAAAATGGTTACCATTGTCGCCAGGACCTTTTTTGAAAAATTTCTTTTTCTCAGGTTTTTTAGCGGCTGGTTTTTCCGGAGCTTTACTTGCAACAACTGGAACCTCGACAGTCTTTTCGACTTTCTTTGGCTCCAGGTCAATCTTTCCAACAACGGTTAAGTTGCCTTCAACTTTGACACGGTTGTCAACAACTACTTCCGGGGCCAGTGTCTTCACCTTTACTTCCTTTTTAACAGGAGCAGGTTTTTCACCTACCAGGTGCGCAAATCCGTCAAAGTTAGTAATGGTGTATTTTTTACCTTCGAAAGTAAAAATAACACTATCACCATCATTAAGGATCATTGTGCCTGGGGCTACTGAGCCGTTCGGGTTGCCGGTGCCTCTTTCGCATTTGATACTGATTTCAGCCGGTAATTTTTTTTCAAAATCCCAACGCTTGTCAGCGATGATGATGATTTTTGTCTCATCGTCAGCTGGCTTTTCCAGTGTTACAAATGTTTGAGGGTCGGAAAATTTTTTCGATCCGCCGTTCAGTTTGAGCAGCGCATTGTAAACTTTACCTTTACCGCTGACATTTGCAGGGTTGAACTTATCCAAGCATATTCTGCTTTTCTTTGGATCCATCCCTGGAATCGTTGGTAATAATATAGCCGGTCCAAAACGACCTTCGGCAGTTCTTACGCCGGTGTATAAGTCAACCGGTTTGCCGTTAAATAATGCTAAGTAAAAAATGTTTGCTGGTTTCTGGGAGTTGTTTTTGTTGTTCTGCATGTTTATGATATTTAATTTTGAAAGAATTGATTTACTCTACCATGTTAGCATAATAATAACCTTTTGTCAAGTACCTAAATACCCTTATTTTTGATATGCTGAACGTATTCCGATAACCCAGCTGACACTGGCGAGGAAGGGGAAGAACGCCTTAAAAGGCTTGTAGAACCCCAATAATCAAGTATAATGGAGGGTGGCACCGCGGTATTTCCGCCCCTCTGAATTTATCAGAAGTTAAGAGTTTAACTCGTAATTTTAAATAAGTTCAGAGGGGTTTTATTGTATGAATAAACGCTTCGTAAATACCATTTTCTATTCTGCGTAGCTGTTACTTTTATTGAGCAGCATATCGAGATCATACTCGAATACGAAAATAGTATTGTACTTCGCTTGTACATAATAACCATTCTGAATAATCTTTTATGAACAGAATACTTATACATAATTTGTCAGAACACATTGATAAAGAAGTTGTTATCAATGCGTGGGTAGATACTCGACGCGATCAAGGAAAAATGATTTTTTTTGAATTTCGTGATCGAACTGGAAAAATCCAAGGTGTAGTACTTCCTAATTCAGAAGCTATGGAAACCGCAAAGACTCTTCGTAATGAATGGGTAGTTGCAGTAACTGGAAAAGTAAACCAGCGACCAGAGCGAAATGTACAGGCTGATAAGCAAAACGGAAATATTGAACTCGAAATTTTAGGAATTGAAGTATTGAACGAAGCGGAAACGTTGCCGTTTGATATTAGTGCGGATACATCAGTAGTGAATGAGGAAACTCGATTAACCTATCGTTATGTTGATTTACGTAGTGATCGTGTTCAAAAAAACATTCGTATGCGACACAAGGTTGCAAAACTTGTCCGGGACTTTTTGGATAATGACGGATTTATTGAAGTTGAAACACCGCTTCTTACCAAATCAACTCCAGAAGGTGCACGAGATTTCGTTGTGCCAGCACGATTATATCCTGGAAACTTTTACGCATTGCCACAATCTCCACAGCAGTACAAACAGTTGTTAATGACTGCTGGTGTTGAAAAATATTTTCAAATTGCAAAATGTTTACGTGATGAAGATTCACGAGGTGATCGACAACCGGAATTTACGCAAGTCGACATGGAATTAAGTTTTGTAAAACGCGAAGATGTAATGGAATTGAATGAAAAATTATTGATTGAGGTAGTTACAAAACTATATCCCGAGAAAAAAATACAAACAGTACCGTTTCCGCGACTAACTTATGCAGAGGCGATGGAGAAATATGGAAACGATCGTCCTGATCTACGTGAAGATAAAAATGATCCAAACTTGCTCGCATTTTGTTGGGTGATTGATTTTCCATTTTTTGAACGAACTGATAAATCTGACAACCCAGATACAAAAGGTGAGTGGACATTTACGCATAATCCGTTTTCAGCTCCAAAACCTGAACACATGGACATGTTGATGAATAAGGAAAATATAGGAGACATTTTAACAACGCAATATGATATTGCACTAAACGGTTATGAGATTGGTGGAGGAAGTATTCGAAACCATAAACCTGATGCATTACGAAGAGTATTCGATATTATGGGATATGATCCAGAAACAGTAGAAAAAAACTTTGGACATATGTTACAGGCATTTTCATTTGGTACGCCGCCACATGGAGGTATCGCATGGGGGTTTGATCGATTATTGATGTTGCTCCAAAACGAGCCAAATATCCGAGAAGTTATTCCATTTCCAAAAACAGGAGAAGGGAAGGATCCAATGATGGATTCACCAGCTCCAGTTTCTGAAAAGCAATTAGAGGAACTTTCTATTATTTTGAAAAAGAAAGCACAATAAAAATCGCCCTAAATGGGTGGTTTTTGTTATAAATTCGGGTATACTGGATCTATGTCATTTCAGCTGAAAACCTCATATTTTGAAGGACCTTTGGAATTGCTCTTGGATTTGATTGAAGGCAAAAAAATGCATGTATCTGAAATATCCCTAGCAGAAGTAACCGAGGAGTATCTGAATTATCTCAATTTATTTTCAGAAATTCCAGAAGAGGACGAACGTCATAAATTTATGATGATGGATCGATCTCAATTCATTGTAGTTGCAGCAACGTTGATTTTGATCAAGGCACGGAGCTTACTTCCGACTATCGAGTTGAGTGAAGAAGAAACCGAGTCAATTGATGATCTTACAGAACGTCTTCGTTTATATGAAATTGTAAAACGATATGGTGAAATGTTGCATCAGCAATTCTCAAAAAAACCATACATGTTTCGTGGTAATCCACCAAAGGAAAAACGAGCTCCGCAATTTTTGCCTCATGAATCGATCACATCAGATGTATTAATGGGTGTTTTACAAGAAGTATTAAATACACTACCTATTACGGAAGCTCTCCAGGAAAAATCGGTAAAAATTACCATAACCCTGGAACAAGTTATGGACCGTGTGCATAAAGCAGTTCAATCAGGTGCATCGTTTTCACTGCGTGATGCAACCGACCGTTATCACAATGCAACAGATCCTGCAGAAAAACGTGAAGCGAAAGTATTTGCACTATTGTCATTTCTTGCGATTCTCGAAATGGTGAAAAAAGCACAGATCGCTGTACAGCAACAGGAAACATTTGATGATATTGTCGTTTCAAACTATCAACCAACTCTTGAATAAATTATATGAATACATCAACTACACAACTTGTTCATGCGTTACTTTTTACCAGTGGTGAAACCTGGCGTTTTTCTGAACTTGCAGAAACATTAAAAATTTCAAAAGATAATGTGATTACCGCACTTGCCGAACTTTCTGATCAATTAAAAGATCAGGCAGTTTTTCCATTGATCCACGAGGAAACAGTAACATTAGTAACAAAGCCAGAACTTCGTGAATTTTTGCAATCACTGGAATCAGAAGAACTTACCAAAGAATTTTCAAAGGGTGCTATTGAAACACTTGCACTTATTGCATATAAAGGACCTATTAATAAATCCGACATTGATTATATTCGAGGAGTTAATTCACAATTTATGCTCCGCAATTTATTTTTACGTGGTATGATTGAAAAGAAATTAGGAAGTCGTGATCGTGGGGCAAGTTATGTTATTACTGCAGATGCGCTTCGATTCCTTGGTGTTACAGAACAGGATCAATTACCTCAGTATAAAGAATTTTTTGAGCAGATTGAAAAACGTATTCCACAGGATACAGAAATTGTGGAAACTAATTAATACAAAAACTATATGATGAATATATTAAAAATATTTATACCGGCGATACTTTCCTTTTTGATTGGTATTTTGATTACACCACTGTGTACGCATTTTTTCTATAAATATAAACTATGGAGAAAATCACGACTGGATAATGTTGATGAAATGAGTCCTGTATTTAAACAACTTCACGATGCAAAAAGTGAAACAAAAACACCACGTGTTGGTGGGATAATCATCTGGGGTTCTGTATTAATTACCATACTACTGGTATATGTTTTTAAACTAGTATTTGATGGTCCTGTTTTTGGTAAACTTGATTTTCTATCACGTAATCAGACATTACTACCATTACTTGCGTTAGTATTCGGTGGGTTATTTGGCTTGTTTGAAGATTTTATTGATATTTTTTCAGACAAATTTGAAATGATAAAACAAGGTCTACCACCAAAATATTTGGTAATTGTGGTTACTTTTATTGGGTTAGCAGCTTCATCATATTTTTATTTTAAATTAGGATTACGTGATGTATATATTCCATTTTTTGGATACTGGCATATCGGAGTTTGGTTTATTCCATTTTTTATCCTGGTGACCCTGGGGACATTTTCAAGTCGAGTAATAGATGGGATTGATGGATTGGCCGGAGGTGTAATGGCGGTTGCTTTTGGTGCTTTTGGTACTGTTGCATTTCTACAAAATCAAATTGATATTGCAACATTTTGTTTTGTAATTGCTGGCGGGATCTTGGCATTTTTATGGTTTAATATTCCACCTGCGCGTTTTTATATGGGAGAAACAGGCATGATAGGGCTAACAGTAACTATTGCAATAGTATCATTTATGACAAACACCGTTTTGCTTTTACCTATCAAGGATTCGAAGCAGCTCTTCAATCCCAGTTTGTCGGCAAGCAATATATGACAAATGCGGAAGTGGAAGCATTGACTCTGGATAAGTATTTCGTGAGCAACCTAAATCTGGCCTATACATTCAAACCCCGAAAAGTGGTGAAAGAAGTAACTATGGGT
>CALDKO010000052.1 GCA_937898165.1 uncultured bacterium
ATTTACCTTTTTAACATATTTTGTAATTTCCAAAATAGGTGCTTTTGCCATTGATTCTACAGTTGGAAATTTCTTAAATAATTCTCCTGTAATTGCATTTACCCCTTCATCGGTCATTTGAGCAGACAAAATAACCGCGACTAACAGTTCCCAAGTGTTTGTAAAATTAAGAAATGTCTCAGAACGTTTATATTTTTTGTTCAACACTGGCCAAATTTTTTGCCATGTGTTTTTTGCTTGTTCTATATACATACCAACACTGTACAGAAAACTTATCATTCTGTGAATTTGACATATTATATATTATCAGTATTATTAAAGAAAAATTAAAAATGAACTATACAACTAAACAACATGCCCTATTGACTCATGGATACATCCAAAGTCCATACCCAGCCAGACTGGAAAAAGAAGTAGATTTTATGTTGAAATTATGGAAAGCGTTTTGTGAACAAAACCTGAAACATAAACAACAGTACACATTTGCTCGTCCGGGTGGATATGAGTATAAAGGACCAACAGAAAAAGATTATAAAGAGAATTTTCACATCTCTTTGAATTATGATCATTCGTTAGATGATACATTTGTATCCAAAACTGACACAGATTTTTTCAGTCATGCCAAAAAACTTATTAATAATAATATCCACGTGGTGGAAGAAATTATTGATACCATGGACATCTATGGAACCATGAGAGAAATGATTATCACATCAAAAGATATCTGGACACTCCGTTTGTTACATTACCCAAAGCGGCCATATTGTGACGAAAAATTTTTAGCGGTTGCACATCCTGACAAAGCAGGGATTACCATTCACCTAACGGAAACAATGGAAGGTTTAGAGGTGTTGTGGAATGCATCCTGGAAACCAATTTCAAAAATGGCGCACCATATTATTGCATATCCAGGGCTTACCACCCAGTATCATACGAAAGGTCTAGTAAAAGGATTAACCCATAGGGTTCGCATGATGCCTGAAATTGAAAAAGAAAGCAGATATTCAATTGTTTTATTTATAGACTTTGGAGATATATTCTATAATAAAACACTGGGAAACACAGCAGAAATTTTTCCAAACGGAGAAAATTATCTACTGGGATTTAAAGAGTTTTCAAAATACTTTTTAGATCAACCAAATATATTATAATAAACACAAAGAGATGGACTTGGTCCATCTCTTTTTTTATTTGATCGCTCCTTCTTCTCTGAGAAGTTTTAATTTTGCAGCGGATCCACCTCGATTATAGTCACCTATTTTACCATCTGATCGCAAAACGCGATGACATGGAATTTCAGGATCGTAATTTGCTTTCATAACTGAACCAACAACGCGTGCAGCACCAGGATTACCAGCTTTTGCTGCAACCTCTTTATAGGTCATAGTTTTTCCTCGCGGAATTTTTCGAACAACATCTCGAACTTTATCGGTAAACGTTTTTTCTTTTGCCATATATTAATTATTGAGGATCTGTATCTTTTCTTGTTTGTAAATAAGTATCATTAAGCTGTCTCAAGATATTATTATAGAAATCTTTTGATCCTGATTCTATCAAGATAAATTTAGCCGAACCATCGCAACTAATTGCTTCTGGGTGATCTGAACATACAAAATTCTCTGCTTTATAAAGACGAACTCCTTGGTCTGTGTCGCTTCTTGAAAAGCTATAATAATCTCCATTATCGTAAAATGCGTCACCTGTCATACTAAGAAGTAATCGCCCGCCTGTTGGAATCCTGCACCAATCGCTTTCTACCTCTGGACCAACTTTGCACACAACCTTCTTTTCTGTTACTACTTTCTCAGTAGTACTAGGAACGATAACTGTATTATCTTGGATTTGTTTTTTATGACTGATTCCATATATAACACCTATTAGGATAATAATTATTATCAACAAACCAATATATTTTTTATTCATATAATTTATAATTAATAATTAATAGTAATTACTTCGCAACTTTAACAGCTTCTTCAAACTTAATAGATAAAAGTGTTGATGCATCATCTGATCCAAGTGTCACACCATATAAAATACCAGCGCGTGACATAGTCTCACGGTTATGAGTCACGACAATCAATTGAGTTTCCTGAGCGAGTGTTTCAATCATATCGCCATATTTCTTACTGTTTGCCTCATCCAGCGCCGCATCTGTTTCATCCAGAACCAAAAATGGTGGTGGATTAACCTGTGACAATGCGAACAATAATGCAATAGATGTCAGTGATCGTTCACCACCTGAAAGCATTTCGAGGTCTTTTACCTTTTTACGTGGTAGATTAATATCAATATCAATTCCCTGCTCACGCGGTGCATCGTCATCAATAAATTCCTCTTCTATATCATCTGATAATTTCTTTCGTTTTGGAACGATATCAACAGTATGAAGTTTTGCATTTCCACCACCAAACATGGTAATAAAGAATTTTTCAAACACACCGTTAATCATAGTAATTCCTTTATGGAATTCTGTAGTGAGCGATGCTTTCAGTTCACCAATAATTGATTCCAAGTCTGTAACTGATTTTTCAAGATCTTGAAGCTGTGTTTCCAAATAAGTGTCGCGTGCAACTGTTTCGTCATATTCACGAATAATATCACCTGCTCCACCACCACCCATATCTTCCAGTCGGACCTTTAATCGATCAATGGTTGTTTTATTTTGTCGATGTTCAGATTCGTTAAATAAATTTGCATTATATGAACCAGACCCACGTAATCCCATAATTGATTCTCCAATCAACTCTTCTGCGGTTCTATATTCAGACTCTAGTAATTCAAATCGAGTAGAAATTCCGGCAATATCACGTTTCAACATTTGTTCAGTATGATCAAGTTCACGAATTTCTGTTTCGTGTTCAAATCGAGCTCGGTCAGATGTACGGAGTAATTCCTGTTCTTTACTAATATCCTGTTCCAATGTAATTGTTTCCCCGTGGAGTACGGTCATTTCATTCTGAACAGATTGTAGTTGTTGTTCTAATTTTCCAAGTTCATTTCGTAGATTAGTAAGTTCTGCTGAGTGATCTACGGATTCTGAAACGTGTGCAGTCTGTAAATATTTTTCTGAAAACGAATGTATTGCTTGCTGAACTGATTGTAATGAACTTTGAAATAGTGATATTTCTTGATGGTGTAATGCCTGTGCAATATCATGCTCAAGAGTATTTATAAAATCCTGAACCAACACTCGATCAATGGGCGAGGTTACCGGCTTCCCTTCTGAGGCGATACGTGACAATGCTTCGACTGTTCCTTCAATTCGTCCGATTGTTCGTGTTAATTCAGATTCATTTTGTTCAAGTTGTTTTTTACGAGTATGAAATTCAGATAACCGAGTTTGTAAATGCTTAATAGCTTCCTCCGCTGGGTTAGTAGTCATCCCGTTCAAAATAGCTGTTTTGGACTGCTTATTTTTTTCAACTGTTTGCAATTCAATATTTAAGCGATTCATTTCATACGTTACAATACTTTCCTCTTGAACCAAATATGTTTTGTAGAGATCTGAAAGTTCCTGTCGCATTGTTTCTGCCTGTTGTACACGTTCTACTTGTTTCTTTAAAAACTTCACTTGTGGCGCAATTTCACGACGAAGAAGCTCAATCTCACGCATATGTTCACGTGTTTTATCAAGTTTTTTAGTAGATTCATTAATTCGATAATGATACAGACGGAGACCAAGAGCTTCTTCTAAAATTTCACGTCGCTCAACCGGTTTTGCATTCAACAACCGATCAGCTTCACCTTGTGAAATAATATGATGACCACTGGATCCAATATGTACTGATGAAATTAATTCATGTACATCACGTAAACGTACCGCACTACCGTTAATAAAGTATTCATTTCCTCCATCTGCAAACACTTCACGTGTAATACTGATTTCATCGAAATCAAGAGATAATGCCCCAGCAAGTGTAGGTAGTTCAAAAATACGTTTTGCGTTATCAAATGTAATCGTTGCAGATGCTCGGTTCATTTTTGGAATCATGCGAGATCCTTTGAAAATCAGATCGGCTCCAGTTTTTGATCGGAGTGATTTTGCAGATTGCTCACCTAATACGAAACGAATAGCCTCTACTACGTTTGATTTTCCAGAACCATTCGGTCCAACTACAGCGGTTACCGATGCTGTAAAATCAAAAACAGCCTTTTTTGCAAAGGATTTAAAGCCATGTAATTCCAAACGCTTCAATGTCATATGGATATTAGTATAACAAAAAAAGGCTGCAAATGCATCCTTTTATTTTTTATTTAACTCTTCCCAGAGTAAATCTTCTGCGACTTTAATGTCTTTCTTATACTTTTTTCTCCAATTGGTAAATCTTTTACCTCCCCAGTTTTCTGGAGTGGAGTAACTAAATCCAGTTTCTTTGGTATAGCGAATAATCACCCTACCAACTTCCAGACTTGCCGCTGTGGGTAGATTATTCATATTTTCCATAGTACATATTTAATTAAAACAATACTACCATAGGTAGTATAAAAGTCAAATAAAAACACCCGATTTTGAGTGCCCTAATTCCAACCTCTCACCTCTAGTGCGTTTCGTGCGGCGTCGGTTTCTGCTTCTTGTTTTGAGCTTCCTTTTCCTTCTGCAATCATTTTGTCTCCAAAATAAATTCCAACGGTAAAAATTTTATCATGATCTGGACCAACCTGATGGATAACCCTGTATGATGGAGTTACTGATTCAATTTCTTGAGATTTTTCTTGAACATAACTTTTTGCATCACGCCAAAGTCCATGTTGAATAATATAATCTAATTTTTTGATCAATGTAATGTGCACAAAACTTCTAGCAGCATCATATCCTTGATCTAAATACAATGCACCAATGAACGCCTCATAGGTATTAGCTAAAATATACGCACGGGCTTTCCCGGTATCTTTTGATTCTCCTTTTGATAAAATTAAAAATTCATCAAAGCCAAGCTCACGTGCAGTATCTGAAATAGTGATTGTGTTTACAAGTGATGCGCGGTATGCAGTCAACTCGCCTTCTGGATTTTTAGGAAAATGTTCAAACAAATAATCTGTAACGATCAATTCCATAACAGCATCTCCAAGGAATTCCAATCGTTCATTATGTGCTAATCCGCTGCCAGCCTGTTCATTGATATATGAACGGTGAATAAAGGCTTGTTGTAACAATCCTTTATTTTCAAAATAAATATCCAAGTTCTTTTCTAAAAGTGTAAAATCCTTCATAGTCTCTCGTTCCGTTAGGAATTGGCTACGCCGTAACCATTATTTTTTCAATCGCGGTCGCCATTAATTTTGTTACATCATCATACATCATCAAATCAGTAATTTCAGACAATTCAAACCATTTTGCTTGGTCAAGTCCACCTGTTCCAACTTCTAAAGTCAGTGGAATGTATGGACCTTCTGCAAGGAAATAATGTACATGTTTTCGAATCTTTCCCTTTTCAGGGTGATGGGCCACATATTCATTTTCGCCAAGTTTTTCAATAATGGTAATATCAATTCCGATTTCTTGTTTGATTTCCCGCACTGTACCTTCTTCTGGATTTTCACCAAGCTCCATTCCACCTTTTGATAAGGTCCAGTAACCAAATACGTCATGTACCATCGCAAAACGAATTACTCCGTTTTCATCTCGTGAAAAAATAATAGCTCCGCCTTTATCCTCTACTGGAATTGATGCGAGATCAACCGTGTTATCAAATTTTTTCTTCTTACTAACTTGATCTTTGCCTGGTTCACCCATTTCTTTATAAATTGCACCTAATACTCCGTTTACAAAACGTCCTGTATTTTCGCCACCATAATTTTTTGCGAGCTCAATTGCTTCGTTCAATGCTACTTTTGGTGGGATTTGTTCCTGATCACCAAATAACAGTTCATATAAACCAAGTCGCAGTACGTTACGATCTACATAACCAATTTTTTCAATCGGCCATTCTGGGGCTGCTTTTTGAATAATATCATCCAAAAGAGAGCGTTTTGAGATAACGCCATTTACGGTTTCCTTAATAAATGTCGTATCATCAAGACCTGCTCCAAACTCACGAATAACATACTCCAAAATTTCGGGTATGCTTTCAGAATGATATCCATTAAAGTCCCAAACGAACAGGGATTGAATACAAAGTGAACGGGCTACATGACGATGTGACATATATGTGGAAAGAGCTAATGAATAAAAATGTTAAAATCTATTTAGACTTTGATTGCTTTTTAGCAACCTTTGATACAACATCTAAAACTTTTTTACCTTTGTAGATACCGGTTTTCATATCAACACGATGTCGCAAGTGGGTACTCCCAGTTTTTGCATCGGTTACATGACTAGGCGTTGACAGTGCGTGATGACTGCGACGATTAGCGGTATGTGATTTTGTGTGGCGCATTCTAATTACCATATACCGACCAGTCTATCATAATCCTTGAAAAAAGCAACTTTTTATAATACAGAGGTCAGGAAACTGGTACGGTGAATATCACTTGGCCCATACTTTTTAAGCGCACGATAGTGGTTGGCGGTGCCATACCCCTTATTATCGATGAATCCATATTCTGGATATTTCAAATCAAGTTTTTCCATCATATGATCACGGTATACCTTTGCGATAATTGACGCGCATGAAATAACTGGGAATAAATCATCACCATGAATTACCGTATGCTGTCTAAAATAATTTTTTGGTGCGTGCAATCCCCCATCCAAATAGATGTCTACATGTTCAGGATGAATAGCAAGTTTTTTTAAACAACGATCCAGGGCTGACTGAATAGATGGGACAATTCCTTTAGTATCAATCATACTGGAACTGGAACTCTCAATAGCCCATGTGCACATATCTAACTGTGCGCAATTATTTAGAATCTGAACAAATTGTTCACGTTTCTGTGGAGATAATTTCTTTGAATCTTTGAACCCCATTTTTGAGATATCATTGATGTGTTGCACCTTTAATGCAAATGCACAAACAGTCACAGGACCTGCAATTGGACCACGTCCAACCTCATCAATACCAACAATCCATGCGACTTTTTTAGGTCGATTCCTAGATGTTCCAACAATTTTCTGTAGATTTTGTCGAGGCTTTTTCTTCATAGATATAGTATAACAAAAAAGCCAAACAATGGGTCTGGCTTTAATATTATTTATTGTTTTTAAGATATTCTTCATCTTTCTGAAGTGTTTTAAACATGCTCATGACTTTTTCCGAATGATTATTCGCAAAATGTGGCATGTTCAATGTTTCTTTGATAAACCATCTCAATTTTGCATATAGTTGTGCTTTTTGAAATAATTTACTTTTTCTGTTTTCTTTCGTATCTAGTAGAAATTCATTTCGATACATTTCTGCTAATACATCAGGAGATACCCGTATATAATAATAACTACCATTTCTGCTTTCCAGCACACCTTTTTGCATAGAAGGCTTAATTCCTGAAATATAAGTTACTAAAATAACAGGATCGCCTTCATTCACTTTTTCCTTAAACAGGTCTATTTTTTCTTTTGCCATTGTATTGTTTTCTCTCATTTTACTGAATTATACATATTTGTCAATAAAGGTATTCACCTGCTATACTAACATCAATTCGGACACACTTGCGAGACTAGATAATCATCCAGACCTGCGCACCCATCATTAGCCACTAAACGCTATTAATTTTATGTGTACCCATCATGATAAATTCGTGCATTTGCACGTTCATTCGCATTACTCACTATTAGACGGACTTTCTCAGGTTGGAGACTTGGTTAAAAAGGCCAAGGAATTCGGCATGACTGCTCTTGCCCTCACCGATCACGGTGCAATGTACGGAGCTATTGAATTTTATAAAGCCTGCAAGGATGCAGGAATCAAACCGATTATCGGAGTTGAAACATACATCGCAAATCGAACACGCTTTGATCGTGATGCGCAGATTGATAACAAGCGTTACCACCTGACACTACTCGCACGAAATACAGTTGGATATAAAAACCTGATGAAGGCTGTTTCCAAATCATACATGGAAGGCTTTTATTATAAACCACGCATGGATAAGGATTTACTCCGTGAACATGGTGAAGGTTTGATCTGTTTATCAGGATGTCCTGGTAGTGAATTTATTGCACTATTGCGTGAACATAAAAACAAAGAAGCACGAGAACTAATTCAATTTTATATCGATACATTTGGAAAAGAGTATGTCTTTATCGAATTAATGAATCATTCAGAAACAGATTTTTATAATGAGTGGTATAAGCAACTAATTCCAGAAATGAAAAAGATTTCAGAAGAATTCGGACTCCGTATGGTTGCAACATGGGATTCGCATTATTTATGTTTGGATGATATCGAGGCACACAACACGCTGCTGAAAATTAACACCAACGGTGGAATGGAGGAAATCAAAGGAAATTTTTCATTCATTAATCAGAAAGGTGCTTGTGAGGTATTTAAAGATTTTCCAGAAGCAATTGAAACCACAGCAATCATTGCCGACATGGTAGACATTGAAATTGAATTTTCACCGTGGAGATTTCCAAATTACCCTATACCAGAAGGCTCAAATTACGATGATGAGTTACGCAAAGAGGTA
>CALDKO010000053.1 GCA_937898165.1 uncultured bacterium
ACGCGGACGCAGAGGATTGTAAAATAACATATGTACAAAATCGTGTGCAAAATACATACTGCGTATAAAATCATTTTTGTAGTAATCACCACGATCTAACACAAAGTTGAAATATTGAGTAAAGTGTGAAAACTCCTCCTCTTTATTCAGTGAATAAAATAAAGGTGCTCGGTGTTCAATGATAAATTCAATTAAACCTCTATAAAATATATTGTTTCGAAATTCTGGACTGGTAAATACTTCCTCATATATAAACGTTCTGTAATCATCAAGTTTTTTGAAAAATTTAAAATTAGTCATATTTTTATACTACAACCATTTATCATTTTTTGGAATAGGGAAATTAACGTTAATTGACTTATACATTTTATTATGATATAATAAAAATAGAAAAATATTCATTAAAAATAAAAAACTAATAACGATGAAAGAAATAGAAGTATTGATTATTGGAGGAGGTATTACAGGAACCTCATACCTGTGTACGTTAGCAAAATACACCAATATTAAAAATATTGGTCTAATTGAAATGCGTTCGGAATTCGGTGATGTAAATACACATTATAATAACAACTCTCAAACACTCCATGCGGGTGATATCGAGACTAATTATTCCTTTGAAAAAGCAAAATCAGTAAAATATGCAACTGACTTATTGGCCATGTATATGGAAAAAAATGCAGTGCATGCTTTTTCCAAAGGGCAAAAGATAATCCTTGCTGTTGGTGACGATGAAATTGCAGAATTAGAGCAACGATTTGTTGATTTTAAATCTCTATATCCTGATTTAAAAAGGATTGAACGGGATGAAATTGCATTACTTGAGCCAGCGTTAGTGAATGGCAGAAATCCGAATGAACGAATTTTAGCACTACATACAACCGGCTATACAGTTGATTTTAAAGCTGTTGCGATGTCGTTTGTATCTGAAGCTAAAAAGGTAACAGGAAAACACATTTCAACGTATTTAAATTGTGGATTAAAAACTATTTTCAAAAAAGGAAATGATTATTTGATTACCACTACTACTGGTGAAACATTTCTAACGAAAACGGTTGTATTTGCAGCAGGTGCGCATAGTTTAATGTATGCAAAACAACTGGGTTACGGAAAGTATTTGGCAATTTTACCAGTCGCGGGAAGTTTTTATTTTGCAAGAGATAAACATTTACTGAAAGGTAAGGTGTATACCATGCAGAAAAAGAAATTGCCGTTTGCAGCAGTGCACGGCGATCCAGAATTTGGCGATGAAAACACCACACGTTTTGGACCAACTGCAAAGGTTCTTCCTATGTTTGTACGACATTCCTCAAAAACGATTGGTGACTTCCTATCGACCTCAGTTTGGACGTATAAAGGATTGAAGGCGAACCTGGGAATTATTTCCGACCCAATACTATTTAAGTATATGTTGAAAAACATGCTGTACGATCTGCCGCTACTTGGGAAATATTTTTTCTTGAAAATGGCCCAAAAAATTGTTCCTACATTGCGATATCGTGATTTGGAATATGCAGATGGTGCAGGTGGTATTCGTCCACAATTACTCAACACGGAAACAGGTGAAATGGAAATGGGTGATGCCAGAGTAGAAGGGAATAATATTCTCTTTGAAATTACACCTTCCCCAGGTGCCAGTGTATGTCTAGCAAATGCATATTATGGAGTTCAAAAAATTGTTTCATTTTTAGGAAACAATATCGAGTTTTACCAGGAGCAATGGCAGGCCGATTTTAAAAAATAATAACATAAATCCCAAAAGAGTCTTGATTTTCAAGACTCTTTTTTAGTACTAAAAGTTATCCACAAGTTTGTAGTAGGGAATACTGGTAATAAAATTTAATAGTGTTATATTAACACTAAGTAATCTCTTCACATCACGATTTTGTGGTTAGAAAGAGAATATATTCCTTGTTAAGTTAATAAAATAGTTACTACAGGTATAATTGACAGACCACTATATATATGATACGGTAAGCGGGAATTTTAAATCTTTAACAACTAAAAATAATGACGATGAAAATCATAAGTCCAAAAGGAAAAGAGTTTACCGTGGGTAAAAGAATTGGAGGTACCAATGTTTTTAACCTTTATGAAGGTGTATTTTCGGGAAATCCAACATGCATATTAAAAATAGCAACCGATATTAAATATAACGGCCTGTTAGATAAAGAGGCTTACTTCTTGAAAGAAATGCGAGAAGAAGCTGATGCATTAGAGGAAGAATTTTCCAAAAAGAAAACCGATGATACATTTTTAAATAATCACTTTTTCTTTCCACAAGTAATTGAAACATTCATGTCACCAGAACAAGGAAATCGCAGGATTACCATGTTAAGTTTTTCTGATATTTCAAAAAAACTAGGTGACCTTACACCGCTATCATTTATCACTGACCGTGATAATAATGTAGTTGATCCACGTACCAGTGCCTGGATATTAGGTAAATTATTAAAATTATTAGTATTTACCCATGGCCAAGGAATTTTAATTAATGATATCAATCCTGATAACATTTTAATTAATAAAAAAGAACACTACGTTGCTATTTTTGATTGGACCAGTGCGACCCGTACTGAGTCATTAACCGGGGCAGAGACTTCAAACGAAATTTCATTAATTACCAAAGAGGTAGTTGAAATTTTAGGTGGTGATTCTGAAACGGGTAACTTACCAGTTGATGATCAATTAGCTGATAATCAATATCAAGATTTCTTGAAACGATTAATCGACAAAAAAGAATCAAGAGCATTTAATGCACATCGTGCATTTTATGATTTGATTTGGTCATTATGGCCACGTAAATTTTGGAATTACACAACAAAAATTATTTACTAAACAAAATTCTTAAACAATTAAAAACAATTAAAAATGGGAGACAATGTATTATCTCATAGCGCTTACCAAAGAGTAAGTTCTGGGACAAGTTCGGGTAATCGAACAGCAAAAGCAAAAGAAAGACATGCACAAGGCAAAGGACTCGACCCACTCGTTGATCCTGCTGGGTATGGAGTCATCAGGCGTTCGTTAAGTCGAATGAACCCAAAAGACTTATTTTTTGAGTTAACTATGGGCATAGCAATGCTTGTAGAAAAAAGACTAGATACCACGGGTTCAATGGGTGATAATGTAGACATTGCGTTTGACGCATTACCTCGAACATATGAATTACTTCGAAAAGTTTTATCACGTTACGATCTGCAGATTATCACCTCTATTTTTGCTGACGCTGTGGACGATTACATGCTTTGTAGATCGCAGGCTGAAATGGGAGAGAAAATAGCAGAGCAAATGACTATGATGGTTCCCGAAAGTGGTGGCGGTGGAAATGGAGGAGAGGATCCTCAATTTGGATTATTTGGAGCAGCATATCTTACTGCAGCTGATATTAATCGTTATGGGTTGAAATCTTATGATTTCACAGTTACCGATGAACCATCTCATGAATATGTAGGGGTTGATGCTCTTGAACGAGTGTTCGGCAAGGAGGTTTTGAAAAAAGTAGAAGAAAATGGTTTCAAAATGAGTCCTAAAAAATTACCGTCCGTAAAAGAAATTATTGACGCACTTTTATTAAGAGCTCATGCTTTTGTTTTTATTATTGGCGATAGAACTGATACAAGAAGGTATTGGCCAACAGTAATTGCAAGTGAACGATTAATTTTTCTTCCAAATACGAAACTACTTCCTGAAGTAGAGGTTGCAATTATTGGTCTTACTGAAGGTGTGCTTACATTAGACACATTAGAAGATTTTTTAATTGACGAAGCAAAATGTTCAAAACAAGATGCAAAGTTAATTAAACGAGCTGTTGCAGGTATTCCGATCGGTGCACAAATGGAAGCAGAAAACTTTAACAAAATTCCACTTGCTGGAACGTTGTTTAAAGAAAAACGTGATCTGTGGCCAATAGAAGATGCTGATGTTGTAATAACTGAAAGTAAACCTAAAAAAGGTAATGGTAAAGGAAAAATGTGGGCATAAAGCCACTTAAATTTTAAACAAAAAGTGGCCTAACCAGCCACTTTATTTTTTTATTCTAAAACAAAAAGAAATGAGCAAGAGACAAATTTTTACCGTTACTGATTTAGGTGGTGGCGATGGAGGCAAAGGTGGCGTAGTCCACAAAATTTGTACTTTGAAAAAAGCACATACCGTGATTAAAGTTGGTGGTGGAAATGGAAGCCATGGTGTTCGCACGTCAAAAGGTGAATACTTTAATTTTAGTCATTTTGGTTGTGGAACTTTTGAAGGTACAAAAACATACATCAGCGAATTAATGGTTATTGAACCGTATCGATTACTGTATGAGGCAGATCGATTAAAAAATGAATGGAGAATTCACAACATCTTTGACTACCTAACAGTAGATGAAAATGTTGTGTGTATCACACCATTTCAGACCATTACATCGCAATTGCGAGAATTACTCCGAAAAGATAATCCAAAAGGAACAGTCGGAGTCGGTGTTGGTGAAACAGTATCAGATATCGAGAGATATCCGGACCTGGTAATCAGAGTAAAAGATATTGACCATCCAAATTTGCGACAAAAATTAGAATCCATACGTGAAGAAAAACGCAGCGTGTTTAAGAATATTCTTTCTGATAACGATGCGTTCAATTCTGCATTTTGGGATACTGACAAGTCTACCGCACAAGGGTTAGTTGATTTGATGAACGATGTTACGTTAATTGATAGGGTTATTGAAACTTTTAACAAGTTTAGAGCAAGTATTACTATGGTTGATCGAGACTATTTGAGAAATAAAATCCTCTCAAAAGACGGAACGATTGTAGTAGAAAGTTCACATGGAATTTTAACGGACCGATATTACGGTTTTCACCCACACGTTTCGCAGTTGCGAACATTACCCACGTTCACACTTAATTTACTAAGAGAATGTGGTTATGATGATGAAATTATAAAGCTCGGCGTATGCCGTGCATATGCAATTCGTCATGGTGCTGGACCAATGGTTACAGAATCACCAGAAATGATTGATTCACTATTGCCAGGAAGTAATAAAGATGAAAACAGATGGCAAGGAAAAGTGCGCGTTGGACCAATGGATATGGTGGCGCTCCGTTATGCGATTGAAGCATGCGGAGGTCCTTCATTTTTTGATGGGCTGGCGATTACGTGGTTTGATCAGATTAAAGCGATTGGTAAATGGGACATTTGTGATCATTATATTGGCGATCTGAATAAAAATTTATTTCACTCAGAGAGCAGAATAATGGTGGCACCCGAAGGTTTTCCATATCATCTGGTATACCAAGAGGCAATAGGAAAAGCTAAAATTACAACAAAATATGTTGTAGTTAAACAACAACAGAAATATCTTTATTTAACAGATAAAGGGTCGTATTATTACGTTTCTCAAAATA
>CALDKO010000054.1 GCA_937898165.1 uncultured bacterium
GATTCCGTCATCACTACCACGATCAATCATAATACGATCATAAATACTTTGTGATGGTTTTGAAATTACCCGTGCAGGAATCATTGCATAATTCGTTTTTGGATAATCCAATATCTGACGAAGTGATGCATTTTCGTCTTCTATTAATTGCATCCCTGCCAATTGCTGCTGTAGTAATTCATTTTGCTGCTGTAGCGCATTTTGTCGCTCAATTAAAATAGTTTTTGGCGTAGAAAGGTTTACTGTTTGTTTTAGAATATCAGTAGTTACATTTTTTGCAGCTGACATACTGTTGAAAATAGTTTTTGCGGTAATAAACCAAATAGCAATCAATACTATAACGACAAAAAACCGAATAATAAATGTTCGGTTTCCTGGGCTATCTTTCTTTATTCGCATGTTAGGAGTGAAACGTTGCGACATAATCTTCTTTTATTAATACTTGTGCATACTGTTCTAAATCTTCAAGAACAATTCCACATCCACGTGCTACTGCTGATAATGGCTCGCTTGGAATATGTACTGGCACCTTGAACGATTCTGAAATAATTTTATCGATTCCATGAATCATAGCTCCGCCTCCTGTAATAAAAATTCCACGATTGATAACGTCTGATACAATTTCAGGCGGAGTCGTTTCCAAAACTTCCCGAACACCATCCAAAATAACCTGAACTGACCCATGAATTGCTTCATAGATATCACGATCAGTAATCATGATTTCACGAGGAAGTCCTGAAATCAAATCGCGTCCACGAACAGTAACCTCGAGTCCTTCAGATTTTGATTCAACTGATCCGACGCTGATTTTGATTTCTTCTGCAGTTTTTTCTCCAACTAAAATTTTATATTCATTACGCAGATAATCAATTACATCCTGATTCATTTTATCTCCTGCCAATTTAATTGATTTTGACTGTACAATCCCACCAAGAGACATAACAGCAATATCAGTGGTCCCACCACCAATATCAACAATCATGCACCCAACAGGATCGAGTACCGGAAGCTCAATTCCAATTGCACCTGCCATTGGTTCCTCGATGATATACACCTCACGAGCTCCTGCAGAAATTGCTGCGTCATACACTGCACGATGTTCAACATTTGTAATTCCAGATGGCACACCAACCACAACACGTGGACGAAATGTTTTTGGTGACATTTTTTCAGCCTTTCCAATCAAATATGCAAGCATTTCTTCTGTAACCTCAAAGTCTGAAATAACACCATCAACAACCGGATGGATTGCCTTGATATGTGTTGGCGTACGTCCAAGCATCTGCTTTGCCTCGGCTCCTACAGCCACAATACGGCCAGTTTTAGTGTTTAACGCCACGATAGACGGTTCATTGATGATAATTCCCTTTCCACGCAAATATACCAGCGTATTTGCCGTTCCAAGGTCGATTCCGATGTCGTTCGAAAATTTGTTGTAGAGGTTTTTAAACATAAAATATAACGGCAATATAGCATGGAATGTGCTGTTGCGGAAGTTATTGACAAATTTGTCACAAGTGATATTGTGAAGAAAAATTGATAATATTCAAATACAAGATTATGAAAACTAATTATCTAAGTTTACGAATTTTTTTAGATCCAAGTTTATTTGCAAAAGACCATTATCAGAATCAAGTTCTTTCAGAAAAATTGTCCGGAAAAAATTTATTACAAGCACAAGAATTAATGAAACAATACCGGAAATTAATTAATCAAATTATATTTGGTTATATTATTTCAGGAGCTATTGCCTTTGCCTTGTTCAGTCTTATGTCTTATTTAATGCCTTGGCCGAAATATATTGGACCAGGTTTTCTAAGATTAACTATCGCAATACTTATTACCATATTCAGTGCACGTTGTTCATTTAAAATTTTTATGTACTTCATGAAAAACAAAATGCTAGTATTTCGATCAAACTTGAAAGAATTTGAAAACCAAGATGCTAATGCATATCAAATTTTCAAAGAGATTAAAGAAATGAAATAATGTAAAACTCCATCTTAGTGATGGAGTTTTTATTTATTCAACATCTCAAACAATTCCTTTTCATTAATAATTTTGCTATCAGATTCATTTCGCTTTTTATATTCCAATCCACCTTTTTCGAGTGATTTTTCTGAAATCACAACACGGTGTGGAATTCCTATCAAATCTGCATCTGCAAATTTTGATCCAGCCGATGCATCACGATCATCCAGTAATACCTCAATTCCCTTTTGCATTAGATCGTTGTAAATTTTTTCAGCTTGTTCATTTACATTTCCAATTTGGATCAAGTGAACTGCAAATGGTGCAACTGATTCTGGCCAAATGATCCCATGGTCATCAGACAATGTTTCAACAATGGTTCCCATAACGCGTCCTGGACCAATTCCATATGAACCCATGAATACTGATTCTTTTTCACCTGATTCATTATCAAAGGTAAGTTCCAGTGCATCTGAAAACCGAGTTCCCAGAGTAAAGATGTTTCCAACCTCTACTGCTTTTTTCTCAACCATATCTGATTTATCAATACCAAGTTCAGCTAACATTTCATCGGTGTAAACTTCCTTATTCACGGCAATCTTTTTCCCTTCGTGGACATAAATAATATCCTCACCTGCGTCGGTAATTGTTTGGAATTCATGAGAGAATTTTGAAAACATTCCACCTGATGCGTATGTCAGATATGTCGTATCACCAAGCCCAAATCGATCATAAATAGTAACGTACGCCTGTTTTGCTTTTTCATAAAAGGCGTCATGGTCATCTTTATTTTTTGAAAAAGAATACAGATCCTTCATGATGAATTCACGACATCGCATGATTCCAGATTTTGCACGCAATTCATTTCTGAATTTTGTTTGGAATTGATATGGATATGCTGGCAAATCACGGTATGAACGAACAAAATCTTTCATAACCTTTGTCAGTGCCGGTTCATGAGTAACTGCCAGACCAAGTTCTGTATCATTTTTCAGTTTTGTCTTGAACCAAATATCTACCTCTGCATCATCCCATTGATTGGTCGGTTCCCATGTTTCTCGCTGTTGTAATGCAGTAAGAGTAATTTCCTGTCCGCCAATCTTATTCATTTCCTCGCGAATAACACTCATAATATTGTTCAATACCTTGAGTCCCAGCGGTAAATATGCGTATACACCAGCCATTTCTTTATAAATAAATCCAGCCTTGATCAAAAGCTGCGCGTTTTTTGCAACCTCATCAGACGGTGCTTCTTTTCGTGTTTTCGTAAACAATTGTGATTGTTTCATAGATAATGCCATCGTACCGCAAATAGCGGTTTTTTACAAATAAAAAACGATTTCAGGAATGAAATCGTTTTGTTTAAAAAATTCAATTTTATAAACCAATTGCCAGATAAAGATCGTGTAAAAAAGACGACTTACAGTGGGTTATGATAATGGTTGATTCACCTTTTGGACTTTTTACATTTTTTGTACTTTCTGGGTTAGGTAAAATATGAATAAACTCTTCATCTTCTTTTAAAAGTTTTATCTTTTTTTCACCTGAATCTTTCTTTATTTTTTCACCTAATTCTGAAAGTGAAGACGCAGAATGTACTAAATTATCATTCTCACCAACAAGGGCAAACTGATATTTACTCTTACCTTTTTCTTGTGTTTCAACATAAATGTGACCTAATCTTAAATTCATTGTTTTCTATTTTTAAAATGTTAATAATCTTTCATTACAGTATCATAATTAATAAATTTGTCAATTTTAGGTAAATAACCATATCAATACTTGATTATTTCAGGAAACCATGCTATATTTTTCCCGTCACACAGTGTCAGAATGATTATGGAATGGTTAATAAATTCCATTATCTGGCTTGCTCCAGAATCATTCCTATGGGCGTCACCCATGGAAACGAGAGGTTTTATTATTAACCCGCCTCTTGTGCATTCGTGTTTATCTTTAACTATGTCTAGAATTCAAGACATGTTTGAAGTAGGAGCTCACTACGGATACAGTCGTACTCGTCGTCACCCTACTACCAAGCAATTCATTTTCGGATCAAAAAATCGAACAGATATTATTGATCTCGAAAAAACTGACGCACAATTAACTCGTGTTCAGGAACTATTATCATCTATCGTTGCGTCAGGACGCCAAGTAATTTTCGTAGGTTCAAAACCTGAATTGCGAGATTTGGTAAAAACAACAGCAGAATCACTGGGAATGCCGTATGTAGATGAACGATGGATCGGAGGAACTCTAACTAACTGGAAGCAAATCAAAAGTCGAGTAGTAATGCTTGAAGATCTTGGTGGAAAATCAGAAGAAGGAACATTAATGTATAAAACTAAAAAAGAAAAATTGTTATTAGAACGAAAAATCGAGAAATTGGAACGACGTTTCGGAGGACTTTCAAATTTGAAAGGAATTCCAGCAGCAGTAATTGTTGTTGATGCTCGCGAAGAAATCAACGCCGTAACAGAAGCTCATATGATGGGGATTCCTGTTATTGGGCTCGTAAACACTGACAACGATGTTTCATTAGTTGACTTCCCTGTTGTTGCAAATGATAACAGTCGAAAAAGCGTTGACTTCTTTATGAAGCAATTTGCAGAATCAATGAAGACTGCATAAGTATTGGTTTGTTCTTTTATTCATTTTAATTTACAATATTTTATTATGGCAATTACTACTGAAGACGTAAAAGCATTACGAGATGAAACAGGTGTTTCAATCATGCAATGCAAAAAAGCATTAGAAGAAGCTGGTGGTGATATGGAAAAAGCTCGTATGATTTTGCGAAAAAACTCAGCAACTGCAGCTTCAAAAAAATCAGAACGAACACTAGGAGCTGGAATTGTTGGATACTATATGCATTCAAATAAAAAAATGGCTGCGATGGTAGAATTATTCTGTGAAACAGACTTTGTTGCACAAAACCCAGAATTTGTTGAAACTGCAAATAATCTAGCAATGCATATTACTGCTATGGCACCAGAATTTACAAAATCATCTGATATTGATGAAGTTTCTATGGCAAAAGCAAAAGCATTTTTTGAAGAAGAAATTGCAAACAGTGATAAACCAGCTGAAATCAAAGAAAAAATCCTCCAAGGAAAACTTAACGATTTCTTTGCTGAAAAAACATTAATGAACCAAGCTTTTGTGGTTAATCCTGATAACACTATTGAACAGGTAATCAACCAATTAATACAAAAAACTGGAGAAAAAATTGAAATTGGTAAATTTGTTCGTTTGTCAGTATAATAACTAACCTTGGTATAGGATCTTGAATTTTTTATAGATTCAGGTATACTATATCAGTCTATGTATTTTTTACTTGCGACAATATGTGCGCTAATTGGTATAGGAATTCTCCTCATACAGAAAAAACCTGTACTGGAATATCATAAACCCATTATTGACACTGATCGATGGATTGAACACTGGGAACTTGCTTTTCAGAACTCTTTACGCAAAATGCTACGTTTTGTTGTAATTCATTTAGTTGGATGGTATCGTTTTATTATTCATGATATTACGATCCATAAAACGATGAAAAAGAAGGTTCGTGAATTACTCTATGAACATCATCGTGAACAAAAAGCAACCTCAACTCGATTATCTGTCCGAAAAGACGATAATTAATCAACATATCATATATTGGATATGTTGCCTGCCGCTTTAGCTCAGTTGGTAGAGCAACGGTTTTGTAAACCGTAGGTCGTCAGTTCGAGCCTGACAAGCGGCTCCTTAATGAAACTTTCTTCGGAAAGACCAACGGATGCGTGGGCAAGTCTGAGA
>CALDKO010000055.1 GCA_937898165.1 uncultured bacterium
TGTGCTCTTCCGATCTAATATTTTATTAATATAAATATGTTTATGAAATTGAAATTAATTTTTAACAAAAAAAATATTTTTATACTAATATCCATTCTATCAATTATTGGATATAGTTTTGTTGTTTTCGCAGCAGCTCCAAATGGTGGGTATACACCAGGTGCAACCCTTGATCCAGATTGTGCACCAGGTGATAATGATTGTATTGTTACTATTCTAAATGAAGGATCACAGTGGGATGATGTTTTAGGTGGTATTAATTATGCTGGTGGAAATGTCGGTATTGGAACAATTACACCAGCAGAAGCTTTGGATGTAGTCGGGACAATTCAAGGAACGAACTTGAATATTACTGGCAGTGAAACAACAATATCTGCCCCTACAAATATTTCTGCATCATTTATCTATGACAATAGTTATAATTATGGTGCATACAATCTACCGCACAATTATCGTGTATATTCTTATAAAGATACAGGACAGGGTCGTATCTACTCATCTTCATATTTAACACTTTCTCCACCTGTTGGATCAGCACCTGCTGCACCTACCAATCTTTCTGCAAATCAAACTTGTGCTGATAATTGTAATTACATTGCAGATGGTTCAGTTACTCATAATTTTCGTGTCTATGCATACAAAACAATAAACAATCAACGAATCTATTCTACATCTTATGCAACATTAGGCTCTGATTTTGTTGATGATAATTCTAATGCTAACTACGATATTACTTTGTCATGGGATCCAGTAGCTGGTGCCGATGGATATCGTGTATTGAAATATGATCAAGGGTACAATGGGTTTAATTATGATGTAGGATATGATACTACCAGCACATCAATGATTGATGATGCCTGTGGTTCAATATGTTTTGATTTAAGATGTTTACTTAATTTGTTTTTTTACTTCAATATGCATTATTGTTTTTGTGTGAGTTGATCGTGATTTAGGACTGGATTTGCTTCATGAACTAATTTAAATGTAAGTCACATCATAATTCACTGCCAATCCAATCAAAAGAAATATTTCATAGCTATTAATGCAGCACCATGATCTTTACGATCACCAAAGTCTCGACTGGTTGATAATACACCAGCCCAATGGATATCAAATTGTTTGTTTAATGATACTTCAATTCTTTGCCAA
>CALDKO010000056.1 GCA_937898165.1 uncultured bacterium
AACGTACCATTGTTTATTAATGAAGGTGACGTGGTTCGAGTAAACACTGACAGTGGTGAATATGTAGAACGAGTTGAAAAGAATTAAATAATAAAAAGCCGCATACTATGCGGCTTTTTATTATTCTTCTGGTTCTGAACCTTCGTCAGATTCAGCAGGATTAGCACTGAATGATAATCCATCACTGTTAATTCTATTAGTGATTTCTTTCAAGATTTTTGCATGAAGGGCTTTGTTTTCCTTTGCACGTAGGAATTGTCGAGCTGCATCGTATCCGCGGCCCAATGGTAATTTTTCTTCCTTACCTTCCTTGTCTTTAGAAACGTAACTAAAACTTGCACCAGACTTTCCAATGATTCCAAATTTCTCACCGAGTGCGAGCATTTCTCCTTCCATTGAAATACCTTCGTTATAAATGATATCAAATTCAGTATATTTAAATGGTGCTGCAACTTTGTTTTTAACCACTTTTACTTTTGTTCGAGCACCAACCACTTCCTCACCTTTTTTGATTTGAGCAGTTTTTCGGATGTCCAATCGTACTGATGAATAGAATTTTAATGCTTTTCCTCCTGGTGTTGTTTCAGGGTTTCCAAACATCACACCAATTTGCATACGAATTTGGTTGATGAAAATAATTACTGTTTTACTCTTGTGAGCAATAGCAGTCAATTTACGTAATGCTTGTGACATTAATCGAGCCTGTTTTCCAACATGGTGTGCTCCCATATCACCTTCGATTTCATCTTTTGGTGTTAATGCTGCTACCGAGTCGATAACCACCACATCTATTTTTCCAGAACGCACAAGAGCTTCTGTAATTTCAAGAGCCTGTTCACCGGTGTCAGGTTGTGAAATCAATAGATCATCAATATTCACTCCAAGTTTTTTTGAATATTCTGGATCCATCGCATGTTCTGCATCGATGAATGCACAAATTCCTCCTGCTTTTTGAGCCTCTGCAATTACGTGTAATGTTAATGTTGTTTTACCAGATGATTCTGGTCCAAAAATTTCAATAACTCGTCCACGAGGAAGTCCACCGATACCAAGAGCGGCATCAAGCCCGATTGATCCTGTAGAGATAACTTTAATATCAACTTTTGGTGTCTCACCTAATTTCATGATTGATCCTTCACCGAACTTGGTTTGGATCATCTTTAATGTACTATCTAAATCTCCACCTGATTCTTTTTTTGGTTTAGTTACTTTTTTTGGCATACCCAAATAGTATATCATACTATTATTTTAAAATAGAAAGCATGTCTTTTACATACGTTACTAACAAAAAAATCCCTTATTATTAGGGACTTTTTTGTTAGTTTTGATTTGGGAGACTTGATAATGCAAATGTACCAGTATCAAGTTCTTTGAGTAAGAATGCAAAACTTTTTTTCTTGGTATGACCTAATCCATCAACACTATCAAAGGTGATTGTATTATATCCAGGGTGGAGTAATATTTTTTGAGTAAATAATCCAGCCGGAGATAACAGTACGTCACTACCATTTAAAGTTAGTTTTTGAGTATCAGATGCAGAACCAGAAAGAGAAATTACAGGATCAGAAACCTCAGAGCTTTCAGGGAGTGCGTCAATAGTTATTTGGGGTCCTCGGATAACGGGAATGATTCTACTGGCAACAAAAACACCCAGTATGATCAAACTTACGCTTAATCCTGTTTTTACCCATAGATTTTTTTTCTTATGTTCTGACATAATAAAAAGATAAAACTAATAATATAGTACGTTACCCTAAACCATACTGGCCGTTATTTGATATCAGTATACTCCTAAAATTCTTCGTCCACAAGCTCGTCAACCTCTGAATAATCAGATGATGGGGTAGGGGCGTGTTCTCTGGCTGCGCCAGATAGAATTTCACGAGGTTTTGAACCATCTGCCGCACTGACTACTCCTCGTTCCTCCAGAATATCAATCAGTCGTGCTGCACGGGAATAACCAACTTTTAACCTACGTTGTAGGTAACTAGTACTAGCTTTTCCTGCATCCATTACCGCTCGTTTAGCATCCTCATATAATGGGTCGTCATTTTCTTCATCGCTATCAAAATCGATTCCTACAATTGATTTCTCGTCTTCCAATGTCTCGCTCATAATAATATGATCTGACAGTCGCGGGTTTCGTTTTTTAATGAATGCAACAACACCTTTGATTTCTTCTTCTGGGATATTGGCTGCCTGCATACGTTCTGGTTTTGACATATCAGAACCTTGGAATAGCATATCTCCACGTCCTAACAAACTTTCGGCACCTGGTGCATCTAATATTGTTCGTGAATCGATTTGTGATGCAACCTGTAGTGCCAATCGTGATGGAATGTTCGCCTTGATGAGTCCTGTAATTACGTTTACCGATGGTCGCTGTGTTGAAAGGATAAGGTGAATTCCTGTTGCACGTGACATTTGCGCCAATCGTACAATTGCAGATTCCAGTTCCCGTGGATATGCCTGCATAATGTCGGCTAATTCGTCGATAATGATTACGATATACGGCATTTTTTCCGGCAGTTCGCCTTCAGTTTTTTTCTTTGCAGAATAGGCTGGGTAGACGATATTTTCATGATACGATTTTATATCGCGAACTTTATGTTGTTCCAATAGATCATATCGTCGTTCCATTTCTTTTGCTGCCCATTTTAATGCCAGTACCGCCTTTTTAGGTTCTTTGATAACTGGTGTTAGTAAATGTGGAATGTCATTATATAAGGTAAGTTCAACTCGTTTTGGATCAACCATGATCAACCGTAGTTCATCTGGCGTGTTTCTATATAATAATGACATGATTAAATTGTGCACCGTTACAGATTTTCCAGAACCAGTAGTACCTGCAATCAACAAATGGGGCATTTTCCCAATATTTGCAAAATATGATTTTCCGGTAACACCTTTACCCATAGCAACCAATAATCGTTCTGATGAGTTTTGGAATTCATCACTTTCAAGTAAACTTCCCAGTCCAACGGACGATTTGCTGATATTAGGGATTTCAATTCCTACCAATGATTTTCCAGGAATAGGTGCTTCGATACGCAATGGATGTGCAGCCAGTGATAATGCCAAGTCCTGTTTTAATGCAACAATGCGGGCCAATTTTACACCCTGTGCAGGTTTCATAGCGTATCGTGTTACGGTTGGTCCAACAGATACTTCATCCATTTCTACATCAATACCAAAATTGGCAAGGGTTTGTTTAATAACATTTCCTTGGGCACGGATATCTCCAACGGAAGGTTTTCCGGCACTTTTTGATAAGAGGGAAAGTGGTGGTAACACGTAATCATCAGAAAAACTAATTGGTTCAATAGAGAAACTTTCAGTTTCAGGGACAAGTTTTTCCTTTTTGGTTGGGACGGCTTCTGCTGCTTGTAATGATTTCTCAAAAGCTTCGCCAGGTTCTTTTTTGTCTTTTTCAGGAATAGTTGTTTCAGGAGTATTTTCAAGGACACCTTCATCAAAGACATATTCATCTTCTGCTGAGTCAGTAGATTCAAACAGGGAAGACAACCATTCCAGTAAATTAAACGATGACCGGAAAAAGATTAATCCGCCAATAATAGTCATCAAAGACAAAACGACAATTCCGCCAGCTCGTGAGAACAGGGATACTCCAAGAGATCCAATGCTGTTACCCAGTGAACCACCAAGGTTTAAATAAGGGACGAATAATTCCAATAATCCCGTAACGGACACTATCATTACCATTCCGGTAATAGTATCAATCAGACGGGGTAATAATCGTTCAGGAAAAAGAATAGCAATAGCAGAATACAGTA
>CALDKO010000057.1 GCA_937898165.1 uncultured bacterium
TGCTCTACAGAAGTAAATTCTGGAAGATGTGATGGATCGAGGCCTTCATTACGGAAAGACTTCCCTATTTCAATTTCTACAACTCGACCTGAAACAAAAATTGGTGATGTTGCCGTTGCTGTTCACCCTGATGACATGCGCTATAAAGAATTCGTTGGAAAAACCTACACAAGTGAATTTTGCGGTACTCAACTTTCAATTACAATTGTTGCAGATGAATCCGTAGAGCCAGAGTTTGGAACAGGAGCCCTGGGTGTGACACCTGCACACAGTCAAATCGACTGGGAAATTGCACAGCGACATAATCTGGAAGTAAAACCAGTAATCAACGAATATGCGAAAATGATTGTTGGTAATGAAAATATATTAAACAAGAAAACGACTGAAGCTCGTGAATTAATCGTTGCATGGCTGCGAACTGAAGGATTGCTCGAAAATGAAGAATCAATAAAACAAAATGTATCTACTGCAGAACGAACAGGTGCAGTTATTGAACCGTTGCCAAAATTACAATGGTTTGTTGATGTGAATAAAAAAATCCCAGACCGTGAAAATAAATCACTGAAGGAATTAATGCTCGATGCGGTGCGAGTTGATGGAATCGAAATCATTCCTGACCGATTTGAAAAAATATATTTCCACTGGATTGAAAACCTACGTGACTGGTGCATTTCACGACAAATCTGGTACGGACATCGAATTCCGGTTTGGTATAAAGATTCTGAAATCTTTGTCGGTGACACTGCTCCTGATGATACCTGGAAACAGGATGAAGATACTCTCGATACATGGTTCTCTTCTGGATTATGGACGTTTTCAACGCTTGGTTGGCCAGAACAAACAAACGATCTAAAAACCTATCATCCAACATCAGTACTAGAAACCGGAAACGATATCCTGTTCTTTTGGGTTGCACGCATGGTATTAATGTCTAAATATTTATTAAACACTATTCCATTCAAAACAGTATATCTCCACGGAATGGTTCGCGATGAAAAAGGTCGCAAGATGTCAAAATCCTTGGGTAATATTGTTAATCCAGTAGATCTTATCGATAAATATGGAACTGACGCACTGCGTATGGCAATGATTGTGAGCGTTGGACCAGGAAATGATAGCAATCTTGGCGAGGAAAAAATCAAGGCATATTCAAAATTTGCAAACAAGATCTGGAATGCGACGCGATTCGTACTTGAACAAACTAACGATCTAGATTTGAATTCTACACCAGAATATGATGCGGAAGACCAGCAATCAATTGATGAACTCAATGCATTTATCAAGGAAATCACACATGAAATGCAGGATTATAAATTCTATCTGGTTTCTGAAAAACTCTACCATTATATCTGGGACACTTTTGCAAGTATCATCATTGAACGATCAAAAATTAAAATTACTGAAACCAATTCAATTAGTGCTAAATGGGTTTTGTATACTCATCTCACAACCCTGATCAAAGCACTCCATCCTTTTATGCCTTTTATTACAGAGGAAATCTGGAGTACGATTCCAATGCAGACAAATGACAAAAAATTGCTTATAATAGAATCATGGCCGACATCTCTATAGTCGATATCTTGCTCGCAATTGTAGGTGGAATCTTTCCTACTTTTCTCTGGCTTTGGTTTTGGTATAACCAAGTCGAAAGACCTCAATCACGAGGTTTTTTGTCGTTACTGTATATTGTCGGAATGATTGGTGTATTTATCGTTATTCCTATCGATTCACTTATTTTGCAGTCTGGAATCAGCCAAAAAGAATACTTACTAGCATTCGCTCTGGTAGAAGAAGTTCTAAAAGTTGTTGCAACAGCAGCAATTGCATTCCGCAG
>CALDKO010000058.1 GCA_937898165.1 uncultured bacterium
ATAAAAAACCTACATCAGGTTTTTTATTTTATTGATTTTTAGATTTATTCTGATATACTCATTCATACGTTTCCGCTCGTAGCTCAGTCGGTAGAGCAGTTGCCTCTTAAGCAAACGGTCGTAGGTTCGATTCCTACCGGGCGGACAATGCCCTGGTAGAATACCTACAAAGAGCAAAAAGGCGTGGTGGCGAAGTGGTAACGCTGCGGTCTGCAAAACCGCCATGCGCGGGTTCAATTCCCGCCCACGCCTCAACCAGACACTCGCTGTGTCTGTGGAAAATCTAATATACATGCCGGGGTGGCGAAATTGGTAGACGCACTTGCCTTAGGAGCAAGCGGGGTGACCCATAGGAGTTCAAGTCTCCTCTCCGGCACAAAACTGTTAAGAAAAAGCCAACTGCTTGGCTTTTTTAGGTTTTGTGAACCGGAGCGCTATGTGAGTTTCGAGCGATAGCGAGAAGGTGAGCATCGCGAGGTGGGATCGCGAAAAATTTTCGTCAGAAAATTTATTTGTGATCAATAGACAGAAAAAGTCTTATTTAAAGGCTTTTTCTGTGGCTATATTATTACCCTAGGTACTTGACTTTTATATATAAATATGCTATACTAATACTAACAATAATGTTATTTCAAACTAAATAAAAAACTATATTATGAACTCAGATTTTTTATATCTCATCGTTTTAGGAGTGATCGCTTACCTAGTGTACCGAATATTCCGTCACCTAAGTCCTGCAACGCCACCAGCTGCTGCAGGTGCTGCTACGCCACCTCCTGTTCCAATAGATTGGGATAAGAGAATTACAAATGCACTTAAAATTGTTGCAGTAATTGCAATAATTTGGCTTGTATTCTTTGGTGGATTTACCTCTATTTTTAGAGGCGGTTCGAGTTCTGAAACTACCCAATCGGTAGATGTAAGGGACAACTATGGCGTCATTCAACAGAATGATGTTCATGTCACGAACAATCAAGTGGTAGTACGAACAGTTAAAACCGTTAAAGTAGATGGTGATGATGTAATTGTACAATCAGAATCCAAAAGACCTCGATTGGAAACAATTATTAGAAAAAAATACACTGATCCTAACGAAGATCCAGGTAGTATTACCGTTAGCTACGAAAAAGATGCACCGATAAGCGGCACATCACTGCGTTAATTACATTCAATGTAATACGCAAAATCCACTCTTTAAAGAGTGGATTTTTTATTAATATTATATTGAGGAATTAGTTAAAACATCAGAACCAATTGCAGTTGCAATTAACTTCATGATAGCAAAGGCAGAAACCATAATAGTTAAACCAATGATACCATATAACATATGCTGCTTTCCTTCATTTGAAGCTGCTGCGTTCGTGTCTCGATCACGAAGAAATGCAAGCATCCCCCAGATAAAGTAAATCAGTGCTACGACGAACCCAAAGATAATCAACGGGTTAATCAGATAGAAACTAATCCGAAACATCAATTGTTTAATTGATATCCCGTCAGCTGCATATGCAATTGTTGGTAAAAATAAATCCATAAAATAATAATTAAGTATGTTTGTGATTAAGGGTTCAAATCAACAGTAGTGATATACTGCCTTCCTACGTCGTTTCCTACACCTACACCGATTGAATCAGCAACAGTAGTAATCAAACCAAACAAGGTGAACCAAAGGAAGATTGCAATCAACGCCTTGATCAAGTTTGATTTGTGAACTTGTTTTTCTTCGATGTCTTTACCTGTAAGGTATTTAAACACCTGCCATCCGAATAATAGAATAAGTACAGCTGTTACCAGTGGGAACATTGCCTTAAGCACTGTTTGTACGAATCCAAGGATATCGTAAAAGAATTGTCCACTAAATGCAGCATGAGCAGCGAACGGTGCAAGCAATAATGCCAACATTCCTACTGATGCAACTTTTGAAACTTTTTTCATAAATAAATTTATAAATATAATAATTAGACTGATAATAAGCTTATTATTCTGATATGTCTGGTATCAGATTCCTACTATTATATCATAAATAAAAAGAAACCAGCAAGTAAATTGCTGGTTGTTCTTTATGCGGTTGTGATGAACCTCTATCTTAATAATAAGTATAGAAAGTTCCGTATTTGATTGATGTGTTCATTAACCCAGTTGCTGGATCTTCAATACTGTTACTGTACCAAGTTGAACCTTTTTGAACATTAACGAATCCAATTGGACTGTCCATGTCAGGTTGTAATGTTATCAATGAAGATAAGTTATCTGTAGCTATCCAAACCTGGTAAGCTCTATTGCTGCCGTTAACCATGATTTGTTCATTTTCTGAAGGCGCTGCCGCTAAAAGAAAATGTGAACGTGTGTACTGGTCTAATCTTGTACTACTGTTTGGTTTACCACCATTCAATAGATCTGCAACACGTGTTCCATCAAATCTGATACTGTTGGCATCTTCGAAGGCATTCTTCGAGTCTGTCATACCTACCATAATCTGTTGTAACTGACGTCTGGTTTGTTTAATGTACACCTGGTTATACGTATTAGGTTCAGTATTGTATGTGACAGTTGCTGTACCCGGAGTTACGTTTTGTGCTGTCATTGTGCAGCTCGTAGTCATTAATAATGTTACGATTGCAATTGCGATTGTTAATTTGAAATTTTTCATATAGATATTATTTTTTGTTTTGTTTAAAAAATGTGATTGTTAGAAATGTCAGAACCCTAGAATGGATTCATGTCGAGATATTCGAGACCTCTGACATTTCTAACAACGTATCTATATGAATTGCAATCAAATTTGCAAACATCTTTTTAAAGAACATTAAGGTTTTGGATATCTCTATCTCTCACCTTATTACCACTAGTATAGCATATTCGATATAATTTGTCAAGTACTTATCAAGAAAAACAGTCGATTTCACTATTATCAAAAAAACCTTTATTTTAAAGGGTTTTTGTCTATATTTTTATATTATTCTGTAGGTATCGGATCAGAATTTCCGATTTCTGGCTCAACTACTGGATCAGGTGCAGGTTCGGGAATTGGATCAATTACAGGTGGATTTTCCTGTACTATGTCTGGAATTACCACTGGATCAGGGGTTGGAGGTGTTGAGTTCCCTGCTGGCCCGGTTTGATTCATCAAGTTATACAATTGATCACGATCCATACAAACATCTTTTATACATAATTGATCTGTCTGGACCTGTTTTGATTCAAACACATCTGCATATATTTTTGTGATACCATTTGCAGCATTCCCAAACCACGCAATCAATGCATCACGCCATGAATTTTCTTTTTCCAAATCATTAATTTCTGTAATTTTTAAATTCATTTCTTGGATTGCAGAAATCATATAAGGCGTTAGTCCTCCATAATTCAATGCCAATGTCCCATCGATTTGTGTTTTTACTAATTTAGGAAAAACTGTTTGCACCTCTTGTGCAATTAACCCTGTTGATACTTCTGTACTATTACTTTCATTACGTAATCGATATGCTACTGGTCGCAATGCCAATATATTATCCAATGACCCTGACGCTAATGTTTCAATATCTTTCTTTAAATTTAAATCAGACGGACAACTCCATCCTGATACATCACCCGGGTCGAGCGTACATGTTCCATCACTGTTGGTGAATGAACCAACAATTCCAGCGGTAGTCGTGTCTGAAACACTGAATCGATATGATGGTGATGCTGTTCCGATACCGATTTTACCTGTTGAAACTGTTGTTCCTGTACCATCAATTCCTGTACCAAATAATAAGTTTCCGATGGTCATCTGACCATCTGTTGCCGCTGATTGTGCATTTAAATTATAACCAATCAGTATATTTTTCCCACCACTTGTTAGATTTCTACCGGATTCAGAACCGACTATAATATTATAATCTCCTGTAATGCCGGATCCGGTAGAGTTGTATCCAGTATTTTTACCAAGATAAATACTTTCGATTGAACCTGTAGCGTTTCGTCCTGCATTTTGACCGATACCA
>CALDKO010000059.1 GCA_937898165.1 uncultured bacterium
GTTTCATAAAAACGATATCGTATTCATCAGCAAAATACATTTTCTTGATTAATCGAGCATATTTATTTTTTAAAAAATCTTTATCCAGATTACCGTCTTTGTTTTCAACCTTAAAACCACCCTTTTCCACTTTACGTGCAAGATCTTTTAATTTTTGTAGTGGCGTTTTGTTAATATTTTCCATAATTATCTGTTGTCTACATAAACCTCAAGTAATTTCCATAATTTTTTATGACTGTCTGGCAATTCATTATGTAAATAGTTTGGAATATTTTTAAACAGAGAAACAAACTGATCTTGAGTATTTGCCATTGCAGATTTAATATACAATCGATCTATTTCACCGATTAAATTTTTCCCTGAATTACTGATACGTTCCAATCCGTCTTCACGATGTTCATAATCACCTTTCCAACGTTTATATTCTGCCTGCATAAATTCTGTTCCTTTGATTTTTTGATCCAAGTCATTTACGTCAACGGTATTTATTGGGGTAAATCGATATGATTCAAGAATTCTTTTATACACATAAATATCTTCCAAGGAACACATGCTGGAAATATAATCTGTGATATGTCCACGTAATTCTACCTTGTTCAAACGTTTTCCCTGTTCGGCACTGTGTGCGATTAGGTCATCAATTTGTTTTAGAATTTCATCAGATTTTTCTTTTAATTCCTGTTCGTGTTCTTTTTCGCGATTTTCTGCCTCGGTTATTGCTTTTTGCAGTGGTTCTGGTTCCAAACCTTGTTGTGCAAATGCTGCACGTTGGGATTCTGTAAGTGCCGACGGTGTCATTTCTACTTCTGCCATAATGGTTTTACCTGTTTCATCTGGCCACAATACAATATTTTTTCCATGGGCATTATCACTGTTTATTGTGGTGCCTGAAATACGATACCCCTCGGCAATTCCTGCAGCGATACCGGATTCTTTCAACATCATTTCACCAACAATAGCAAAATCTGCACACACACCCGCGAACAACATTGTATCTGGGATTTCATTTCCTATTTCACCGCGCAATTGTGCCAATCGTTCCTGCATTAACCCTAATCGTTCTGTGATTCCTGCACGGTTCATTTCATCACGCATTTGATTATCGTATGCATCATAAAATGAATGACTGGTGATGAATTTTTGAATTTGTTGTACACGGTCACGCGGCGGCAAAGATTGTATGCCGCTCAAAAACATTTGGCATTCGACCGGTAGTCCCGGAATTTTTTCAATATATTTTGATCCACCTTCATCAATTAACCGATCTAAAAATCGTGTATAGGTTTGATCTGATACATTATCCATGGCAACGGACCCAACCGGAATTTCATATGACCATGTGGAAAGCGCACCATCACCAATTGCAGTATGGATTCCCAAACTATCTTTTTCAATATTACTTTTATTGGTTGAAAATTCTTTTGTTGCCAGTGGTGCCGGAATAACAGAAACAGAACTGGGGATAGGGTTTTTTAATGTTGCGGTAACTTTTTTATATGTTCGGTGTTGTACCATATCGCCATCAACAGGAACATGGGTTCGTTTCCATCTGTTTGCTGATGTGTCGTACGCAACAATATTAGTAATCAACATTGCATTAACTGGTGTATCAAATGTTGCTTCAAAACCTTTTATGGATTCACTGGATTCCAATCCATTTTTCTTTGCGCCAACATTTCCTCCGGCCATCATTGATTCAAACTGATTATGAGTCATCCCGCGAGGGTCTTCTGATTCAAATGAAAAACTTTTATTTGATTGTATTTGCTCTTTTTGTTTGTCCTGGTATTTTTGCCATTCTTCTGGATAACAAGCGGCGATTAAACGATCAGTCAATTTCAAGATATTAGAATCAGGCTTTGCTGGCAGTGAAAAAGATTGCAACAACCACTGTGCTTTATTTTTCATTGATAACTTAATTGAATCAAAAAGTTGCTTTGATTGTTCAATAACATTACGCATGATTGTTTGTTTTTTCTTTTCATCAGCGTTCATTTCTGAATGTCCCTTTGGTTTAAAATAGTTAGAAAAATTTTCAATTGTAGGAACCTTTAAAACATCCAACTGTTGTAGTGGCGTTTTTAATTCTGGCGTATTTCTAAGAGTGTTTTCTAAACTGTTTTCTAATTCTAAAAATAGTTCACCTATTTGTTGTTCTGAAAGCAATGATTGCTGTTTCCCTTCTACAATATTTGCTAAATATTCAGCTATTCCATTTAGCGCAGACCTGTGGATACGTTCACTAATTACATAGTATTCGATAAATTTTTTTAGTTCCGTATTTTTAATACGTTCAAACATTTTTAAAGTATCTGCCAGATCAAGTGACGTAATCGTTTCTCGATCCCCTGCATCAATTGCAGCAAGTTCCGTTCTGAAATCTTCATTATTATCCTTAAATTCATCTAAAGCCTCTTCAAAATTTGTATGGTCAAATGTGAAATTGTATTTACTAAACAAATCCTCCATCTGTTGAACTGATTCTTGTTCTCTAAAAATAACTTCCTGTGTTTGTTCTCTTGATAATTCATTATGCCCCAGCGAAACAACATGCTGTTTTAGTATTTCGTCAAAAATAATTTTATATGATGCATCCTTATTTTTATATTTATTACTAAGCAGTTTTTCAGATGATTTTATAATTTCCTGGGTAATAATTTTTTCCTTTATTTTTTCAACAGGCTTGCGAGATGCTTCCATATTGAAATTCATTTTATTTCCATTTCCATCACGTATACTCAGTATAGGTAGTGAGTCTTGTCGTTTTTTTAATTCTCTTGCCAAAATCGTACGGCTCAAAATTGCATCAACTTCTGACTGTGGCACACCCAAATCAGTAAATACTCGTAATTCATCTTCTAATGATCCGCTGGCATTAGATTCTTTTATCAAAAAATCTATATATTTTTGAACTAAAATTTTTTCACCTTTATCTGTATAACGAACAATCCGTTCAGAAGCAGATTCGGGTTTGTTTTTTCTCCCTTCTTTTTGTTGTTTTTCATCGTTGAATTCTTCTGTGGATTTTCCTATATCACCTGCCCGGTACGGTAAAAATTCGGCGTAATAATCGGCAATGGAATCAATAACCTCTTTTGGAAATTCCTGGATATCGCGTCTACGTTTTTCATAGTGAGCTTCAAAAAAAACTTTAGCAGATTCTTTTTCATGAACAGTTTTTGATGTATGAATAGAGATCAAATTTCGCATTTGACTGGCCGCGTTACTTAATTGAGAGTTAACATCAATGAAATCAAATATCCTTCGCACGGACATTTCTGCTTGAAAAATAAGTTTTTCATGACTTAAACCAAATAATGGATTTTCAATAGTAACCTTTCTAATTTCCTCTGGTGTTAATCCTAATTTTTTTGCCAATTCCAAACCATCCGCAATAGAATGCTGAAATACAAACGCTACTGGATTTGCCTCTGTATGGTTTATCAATTCACGATACTCAGGAAATACTTCTTGTATTTTCTGAAACATTTGTTGTTTTTGAGCAATTGGATCAGTAATCGTTTCAATGGTTTTCTTTGTTTTTTGTTCAATTGGCATAGATACTGAATTATCGCATTTTTAGGGCTAAAATACAAAAACCACCAAATGGGTGGTTTTTGTATTTTCTATACTCCACGAGAGAAAAAAGTACTCAATGATGAACTCCTTGCACCAACCCCATAATCTTCAAGGAGAAAACTTTCCCTGTTTGAATCTAGTAAAACAATAGCACCCCTTCTTAAAGATGAATTTGTGGTCACAAAATTAATACCTGTTTGAGGTGAGTTTAGCACATCAAATCCCAATTTACGTTTTTGTAATGTTAGACGATAAATAGATTCGGTAAATGTCTCTCGGCACAATATATTAATTTTTTCAGCTACCAATGCTTCTCCTAATGTTTCATAGTCAGAATTCCCCCCTGCAAGCATTGATTGATAGTTATCCTTTGATGCTTCAAACTCATCAATCGCGTTTTTATAAACCTGAGGAAGCTCTTCTGGAAAAATTTCAGTTCTTAATTTATCAATAATCGCTTCAGTCTGTTCCAAATAATTTTTATTGGTAAAAACTTTTTCAGGATCATGCGTTACTAAACGCCATCCAGGTCGAGGAACCTCGTTGTTTATGCGAGAATTGTGTTTATACCAATTTGAAATGATTAATTCATTCGGTGCACCATTATTTTTTACGTATAAACTATTCATTTCTTCTGCTGTTAATGGAGAACCATGTTCTGTTTTATCAACATACAAAACCAATTCAAAACCCTGTAATTTTGCCTGCTCTAATTCCTCTTTAGAAAAAGGAATTTCAGGAACATCTTCCTGTTTTACAAAAATTCCAAATGTTCCATTAATTTCTAGGGCTCCGAAAAATCGCTGAAACCCCATCAACTCTCTCGCTGCCATATAACTAACCACCTCTTTTTTCTCTTCAACTGGTTCATTAGATTCGGGATTAAACCCTCGTTCACGGGCAGCTTGGGCTAATTGTTGAAGTTTTTTAAGTGGGCTACCTTCCATAATAAATTAAGTATTACATAAATAAATGGATATAACAAAAAACCACCGAAAGGTGGTTTTTTGTTATTTAACTCCAAATGTTGCACGCACCGTTACCATAACATCCTTTTGGATTTTACTGGTATCGTATGATCCGTAATCAGAAACTTCTACTGATCCACGTGATAATACCTGTACTACCCCAGATGTCGCTGACTGTAACGATCCAACACGCTGACCTCCGGCCTTTGCCATTTGTTGTGCGCGAGCTTTTGCATCTGCAATTGCATCACCCAACATGGTTACACGCAAATCTGCTAATTGTGTGTAGTAGTATTCCAAACCTTGTGATTGGAATAGAACACCTTTATTGATCAGATCACTAGATTTCTGAGCAAGAGCCGTAATTCCATTTACATCAGCTGATTTGATTTCAATTGATTGTGATAATGTATATCGTTTTGATTCCTGTGCAACTGGACCATTATTAGTCCAATCCTCATTCATCATGATTGGCTGAGTTGTAACAGCTTCATCTGCGACACCATTAGTTTTCAAAAATGCTTTTACAGATGCTAGGTCTACTGCCATTTGTGCATATCCAGCTTTTAAGTCTGCATATCCAACATTGCGTGTAATTGCAGTTCGCCATAACACAGTATCAGCAACTACCTCTTTTCGAGCTGAACCAGTCACGGTTAGAATGTCTTTCCCTGTGGTACTTTTAGTTGCATAGAAAATTCCACCAATCAGTGTCGCAATAATAAGAGCCCCGCCGATGGTCAATGCAAGATTGTTATTTTCATTAAAAATGAATTTCATAAAAGTGTTTAATTAACGAATTTTGTAAGTAATAGATACGTTTGAAGTGATTGTTTGTTCACCTGTAGCAATATTAGCTTCAGGTGCAGCTTTTCCTGACATAGCAACATCAGCACGTGCTGACATATACATTGGGTAGTTTTCGTTTCCAGATTCACTGAAAGAAACAATTTTTCCAAGTCGAACACCTAATTGTTCTGCTAATACTTCTGCTTGTGCTTTTGCATCTGCGATAGCTTTTTCACGAGCATCTACCTTGATTGCATCTACGTCGTCAATTGATAGATCAGGTCCTGAAACATTTTGTACTTTTGCATCAGCAAAAATTTGTTGTACGTTTGAAACCTTTCCAATATCACGAACTTTTACAGAAAGAGTGTGTGATGAAGTATATCCAACAATTACCTGATTTGCAGATACTGGCGGATACATCATAGTTTGTACTGTACCTCTTTGGTATTCATATTTTGGATTCACACTGGTGTATTCAGTTTTAATATCTTTTGGATCTATACCAGCTTTTTTTAACGCATCAATCAGTGCGTTTACTTTTGTCGATGATGCAGCCAATGCGTCTGCTTGATCTTTTGCGGTTTCTTCAACGGTTACCATGAATTTTGAAACATCTGGTGATGCTTTTATTTCACCTTTTCCTGAAACAGTAATTACTGCTGGCATTGCTCCATTATCACCTCCGCGGTGTTCACCAAACACCATACGCAATCCAACAAGAACCGCAATGACTAATAGCGCGGTTCCAAGCCACACCCATACTTTTTTAATGTTATCTGAAACTGAAATTTGCATATATTTTATAAATAGTTAATTGAAATTAATAATATCTGTATTATAGCACACTTTGGAGGTCGGCAAGATTCTGTAAAACAGTATTATTTTTAAACACTGCTGACCCGGCAACCGCACCAGAAATACCATATTCAGAAAGACGTTTTATACTGGAAATACTTACACCTCCATCAACGATAATATTCAACTCTGTATATCTGGACTGTAATTTTTTAATCAAGTCAAAAGTTCGTTCGGAAAATTCTTCACCTTGTTTACCAATATGTTCAATACCCATGACTTGAATATTTAGCATGTTGAAATTGTTATACCAGTAATCAAACTTTTCAATATCAGTATTAAGTGAACATGCAAAAATCAAATTTTCAGAATTAAAATGTTCAGGATCTTGTGATAATAATATTTGCAACGTTTCTGTATCAGTTAGACTATCAATATGAATAATTTTTCGTTTTGGATTAAACGTATTCCATACCATCATGTTTTCTGGTGAATTCATAACCATGAGATCCACATCGATTTCAAAATGAGACAATAGTTGCTGTAATTCAATGTCATTTTTTATTTGCATCATCAACTCAATACTGGTTGGTGTATGAGTCGGATCATTATCAAATGGCCATGTTTTTGATTCTACATATTTCCCGTCACACATATCAATCTGAACTCTACCGGAAAAACCAGCATCAAAAAGCATCTGAAGTTTTTGCATCAGTTCATCACGAGTTTTTGGAAGTATTGCAGGAATAATATTCATATTAATTGTTTATTTCGTCTATTCGTCTGACATGTCGAGGATCGTTTGAAAAATCTGTTTCTAAAAATAATTGTACGGCAGTTTCTGCCTCATTATCTGTTATAAATCGTGCACCAAGCGATAACACATTCGCATCATTATGTTCACGTCCAAGTTTTATTATTTCGGTCGTTCCTCCGTAATATTCAACTGCACGCACGTTATTAAATTTATTCGCAACCATTGCCTCACCTTGACCTGAACCTCCTAAAACAATTCCCTTACTTTCCGAATCATTGGATACTGCCTCTGCAACAGGTTTAATAAAATCTGGATAATCATCTGTTGGATCAAGTGAAAAGGCACCATGATCGACAACATCATGCCCAAGGGCTTTTAAATATTCACTAAGTTTGTTTTTTAAAGCAAAACCAGCATGATCTGTTCCAATGTGAATTTTCATATAAATTCAGTATACCAAAAAACTGCCAATTTGGCAGTTTTAATTTATGAGCGCTCTAAAATGATCCGTTGAGTGAATCCTCCTCGATCCTCATGTTTTTTACCTTGGATACGTTGTATATCTTCACGAGTCCA